>NZ_JAFCWX010000040.1:0-41230 GCF_049897805.1 Massilia sp. TWP1-3-3 | reverse complement strand
GAGGGCGAGGCTAGATTATGAATCGCCGCTCGTCGTTTATACTCAGCACATAGCCTTGCTGCAACATCCGACTGACACTGTTAATTAACCCAGTGTTGCGCTTGGTATTTGAAACCGCCAAGCTACGTGATTAGAACATCGCCAGCTGCTAGCTTGTTTCGAAGATCATCCAATCCATCCGGCTCCACTTCCCACAACCAGAGTTGCCCGTCGTCAGCCAGGCGCAAAGAAGAGTGCTTATCTTCGCGAATCACATCTGTCAACGATTGAGAAACCGAAACTCGTGCATTCAATTGCGTATTATTAAGAACGTTTACAGGATATACATCTCGAATTTTTATAAGTCGCGCCTCCGGTAATGAAGCATACCACTTATTTAAACGAGTTTGATCTTCGACGGTGAGTTCACCCGCATCCAAACCCAAAACGTGAAATTCTGGCTTTTTTTGAACAGGTTGAGAAACAGCGTATCCGAAATCCCAGCGCTGTAGGGCAATGCATGACATCAGGATGCTATTAAAGTCATCTGAAGAAAACTCTAAGAAGCGCTCTTCGATGGCCAAGCAAAACAACGTTTCCCCGATCTCCTCCACATAGCTTAATGAGGCGGAAGCATAACTATCGTAACCAGGCTCTGCGCTCCCGGCTGGATTTGCAACCAACGACATCACATGAATATCGCTGAATCCGGATTTCAGCGCCTTAGCGTGCGTCCTGGCACCGAATTTCGTCAAATTGCCATTATACCCAGTGCCTTCCGCAGCAAAATAGGTTGGCGCGATACCGATGCGAATAAAGATGTTTGTGATCAAATCATAGAATGCTTTAAATCCATCGGCGCCAGGAGATGGTGCTGTGTAACAATAAAGCCCTATTGCGAATGCTTTGTCAGACATAAAATTTTCTTGTGGTTATTTCGGTGAACGCGTAGGGACGACTACTTTTGGCGGCAGCGGGATAAAACCTTTAGCCCTTAACTGCGCGTCCAAGGCCGCATTCCTACTCCTTAAAATTGCCGGATTATCCGTAGCAGATTGCACCTCGACGCGCGCTACACGACGATCATTATAAATCGCTGTTACGTCTGGTCTGCGATTGGGGGCGATAGTTTTTGGATTGAGCTCAAGGGCACGGTTATAGCCATGATCTAAATGGACGCTAGCTACGTTAGGGTCTTTGGCAAACGCAATGGCTTCGCGGTACGTGCGGACTTGATGAGCACCATTGTTCCCAGTCCGCTGCGCCTTACCGTCAATCTTGGATTTCCAGGACTTATCAACAGGATTAACTGCACTATTTGCCCCTACTATGGCATTGCAGAAAAGTGGCTTCGCCACTCATCAAGCAGTCCTTTAGACAGTGTTACATCAACAACGCCATCCTCGATCGTACCGACATACCGACCATCCAATTCAAACTCGAATTCCAATCCCTTATCTAGAGAAAGTCGCTTAACTGAGTCGACAATATGTTCGACTTCTTTCAAATGAAGTTCGTCTATATCTCGGGGTAAATCGTTTGGTGGCAATGCAGAATATATCTCATGCACGCCCCCCACAGTTTCGTCTGGGACATCGACTTCTCGTGTCCCAACGTCTTCCACAGTATCAATAAATTTTGGCGCCCCAATGACCCAACCTCTTGAGACGACCATATCCAAGAGCATCTTTTTAACTAGAGCGCGAATCTCATCGTCAACATCTTGGGCAACATAGAATATTAATTTTTGCTTAGGATGGTCGTCTGGAATCTGAATAGTCATAATAATCCTCAAGGTTTTGGTGGATAGAATGGCAATGCCGATCCAGGACCGCCAACGTTGTATCTAAAACCGCCGGGCATATGAGCGTTCAAATGGCGAGTGGCAGCGAGCGGCACCGTCAGCGGTGTGCTTCCGATATGATGCATTGAAATTTTTTCTCCCATTAACCCGGCATCCTCTGGGAAGATACTCACCCATGCATTATCAACCTTGGGCGTTCTGCCCTTGGCTATCGCGGACAAATTTGCATCACTTAGAATTTCGCCGTACCCCAGATCGCTCCAATGGTCCCTTAGTGAGCGCCAGTCGGCTGCATTCGTCCGCGTCACACCGGAACGTGTTGTATTCAGTGGCCTAGTAGCTGCGGCTTCTAATGCGAGTTCTCCGACACTCGCGTTAGAAATGTTATCTGCCCCATGTATTTCTAATATTTGTAAAGAATAGCGTACGGCGGTTCGTGATCATCATCGGTCGCGCCACGAAAATAAAACGTGTACCTTTCGGTTTCAATTGTGCGATGAACAAAAAGACCATCAGACGCAATTCTGTACGATGCCGACTCTTGGCAAACGTTGGGCCGCATGTCCTTTAACCAATTCAAAATAGGCCCATATTCCGGGAGCACTTCGTCAGGCAAAAACCCAGCTGGCGACGTCAATAATGAACCAGAATCCTCTTCAATATTCATGGCAGCCACCCTCATCATTGCGCAATCATCCGGCGCAAAAAATATGCCTGACAAAAATGGCCCCTCGGTATTGGCCCCTCCACCGCCAAATTTTGTTAAATAGAGATATATTCCACCACCGATACGATATAGTGACTTCCCCAAAAATGCAGCCGCGTCAATTTGTTCCACCACATTAGAAAGTGGTGTCAATTTCTTTAGTGACACCAAAGAATTAAATTCCATAAAATCACCCTTTTTTATTGTGGCCATTTAAACACTTTACCAACAACGCGACCGTTATTCAATGCATCAATCGCCATATCCTTAGCCGGCCCTGGTGGCATATTCCTTACTGAGTTTTCGACTTGCGGCATCCATTTATCCAATTTTTCCGCTGGAATAGATTTGGGGTACGACGAATTGTTTGGTGCCCGATATTTTGCATCCCAGACGTGGATGGTGCCATCTCCAGCCGTATCAAGCGTTACATAGTCCGCCCTACCGGGAACAGATGTTTTTCCAGGCGCTTGTATTCCAACATGCCCAAGACCATTCGTTGCTTTGTCGTAGCCTTGAAATTCTCCGATCGCCCCGTTTAACTCAGAATAAGGACTGCGTCCAGAATTTACCTTGGCGATCACCTGCGACCGAGACGTCGCGCCCTTAGGTGTTGTGGCTGTATTTGCCCCGCCCGGCAATTCAGCTGTTTCTACGCTTGGGCTCCTATTACCTTCAAGAACTAGCCGGCTACTAGTAGGCGGTGGTTCGACAAGCGGCGTCGGAGGAGCGAGATTAATTATGGGCCCTGTAGTGGCTCGTGGCTTCAGCCCACCAAAAATATTATCTTCAACTTCGGGCGAGTACTTCCCGATCTTGCCCTCGACGATTTCAGAAGCTTTGCGTGCCGCAGCTCCTGCTGCAGTGGCAATCTTATTCTTGATCGATTCAGGAACTTTCGAACTTAACCAGCGCGCACTTGGTGCCACTGCCTTAGACAAGAATACGCCGCCCGTAGCTCCAAATGCCGCTCCGGTAGCCTGATCAGATGCAAATTCACTTCCCGTCGACCCCTTGCCCCCAACAGTCAAAGCGTTGAATCCGGCACCTCCTAACGCGCCTGCAACTGCAACGCCACCCGTGCCGGGAACAGCCCGCCCAACATCGATCGACGCACCTATTTCAAGGCCACCAACAATATTCTGCCCCCATACGCCCATATGTTCGCTGAAACTATGAACTTCTCCGTCCTTCACATCGTTGATCATCCCACCGGCCATCTGGCCAAAACCCCAGAAAAAGCCAGCAATGCCACCTACCGCTGTGGCGCTGTGTCCGTCTGAATCCACATAGACCGCCGGGTTGCCATACGCATACAGATAGTGATGCAACGACAGCGGCGTCTGCCAATTCCCCTCAAACGGATCTTCAGTAATAAACCGCCCCAGCTCCGGATCGTAATACCGAGCCTTGAAATAGATCAGCCCGCTTTCCTTGTCCATCTGATGCCCGGTGTACCCGAACTTGTTCGCACTCTGGCCCGTCGATTCCTTCACGTTCCCGAACGCATCGAAGATCGTCTCGCTTTTGATCGCGCCATTGTTGTCCGTCGTGGCCACCACGGATCCCAGCGCGTCATGGTGCAGCGCCTGTATCCCGTCCTGCTGGCTCCACATGCTGACCGAACGCCGCCCGTCGGACTCGTAGCGCATCATCACGTCACCGCTGGTACTGCTGTCCTGGAAGGCATCCTTGCCATCCCACAGCGTACGCAAGCGCACGGGTGGCGCTCCCGGCTGCAAGGGATCCTTGGCTTCTTTCTCAACACGCAGACCGAGGTGGTCATTGCCGTAGCGCCCCAGCACCGTGCTGTTGCGCGCGAACATGATCAGGCCGTCGCGCGCGTCATACGTGTAGGTCGTCAGGTCATTGCCCTGGGTTTTCGATATCAGGTTGCCCTGCCCGTCATAAGCGAGCACAGTGTTGCCGGCAACAGCATCGGTAACGTCGGTCAGCTGGTTCCTGCCGCCATACATGTAGCCTTTGCTTGCCACCTTGGTCTGCCCGGCAACGGTGGTACTCACCGTTTCCTTGGTGCGGTTTGCCACTGCATCGAGTTCATAATCGGTGACCACGGTCTTGCCAGCTTCCACAACGCTGCTCTTCCTGAGGCGGTCGGCCGCATCGTAGATGTACGACGTCGCTTGCGCTCCGGCGGTACGGTTGATCGTTTCGCTGAGGCGATTGCCGTTGACGTCGTACGTATATTGCGTACTCGACAAATTTGTGCTCGCCTTCGCGTGCACCACCGTTTTTACGCGCATTGCCGCGTCGTAGGTAGTGGTGCTGGTAACGCCATTGCCGTAGGTGATACGCGTATTCAGGCTCGAGCGGTCATAGGAATAATTCACATTGCCCGACTGGCTCACGATGGCGATCAGGCGATTGAGCGTGTCGTAGGAATAGCGGCTGGCCTTGCCATCCTGCGTGATCAGCGCCTTCTTGTTGCCGTTCGCATCGTAAGTCGCGCTTGCCTTGGCGCCGAAAGGATCGGTGTGGCCTTGCTGGCGGTCGAAATTGTCGAAGCTGTAGCTGCTGACCTGTTCGGTCGCACCCGTCTGGGTCACCGACACCACATTGTTGTTCGCGTCGTACCCTGTGGCAATGCTGCGCAGGCTGTCAGCATTTCCAGCGTACACCTTGCTCGTTTCACGGTTGAGCACGTCAAAGGTCCGGGTGGCGGTCACGCCATTGCCGTCCGTATGCACCGTCAGGTTGCCGTTGGCATCGTAGTCGAACGTTTCTTTCGCCCCGCCCGGGTAATTCAACTCTTTGCGCCGGTTCAGTACATCGTATTCAAAGCCCGTGGAATTTCCCTTTGCATCCAGCACAGACGTGTGATTGCCGTTTCCGTCGTAGGCGTACACCGTAGTCCCAACCGGATCGATGATGTGTGTAGCCCGGTTGGCATCGTCGTAGGTGACCGACGTGGCGTCACCACCGGGTCTGGTGGTCGACTTGCGGTTGCCCGCCAGGTCATAAGCGAAACTGGTGCTTTCGCCGGCCGGATTGCGCTGCGCCGTCGCCCGCCGGCGTTTGTCGTAGGTATTGCGCGAAATGCGCGCTTCGGGGTCGGTCACCGTCGTCACGTCGCCCATGGTGTCAAGACCAAAGCGCGTGATGGCGCCGAGCAGGCGCGCCTCCTCAATGCGCAGGTCGCGTTTGTCAAACACAAAGCTCGTCTTGTTGCCGTTGGCGTCCGTGGTGCCAATGATATTGCCATTGCCATCATAGTCGTGGGCAACGAGCGTCACCCCATCCTTGGTGCTGCTCTTGAGGCGGTTCATCGTGTCGTATGCAAACCCGCTCGCCACGCCGCGCTTGTTCACTTCCGATGTTTTGTTCCCCGCCAGGTCGTACTTGTAGGTGATCGATTGATCGAGCGGATCGGTAACCGTGGTAGGACGATTGAGGGCATCGTACAGGGTGACTGTCGTGTTCTTGCGCGCATCCTGCAGCTCGGTCTTGTTGCCTACGCCATCGTATTTGATGACCTGGATGCCTTGCCGCGCATCGGTCACCGTGGTTTGGCGGTTGAGCTTATCGAACAGATACGACGTCGACACATGCCTGGCGTCAACAAAACTAGTCCGGTTGCCCATCAGGTCATACGCATAGCTCACATCGCGGCCGACGGGAAGATCGCTCCAGCTCACGCGGCTCAATGCGTCGTAGTGGTGCGTCGTGCCATGGCCGTTTCCGTCAGCTTCCGTCAGCTTGTTCCCATCGGCATCGTAAGTCCACGAGCCGACGCTGCCGATGCTGTCCGTGCTCGACGTGCGCATGCCGATGCCGTTGTAGGCATGCTTGACCGCGTTGCCGTTCGGGTGATCTTCGCCAACCAGGTTGCCCACGCCGTCATACGTGTAACGGGTCAGGTTGCCCTCGCCGTCCCTCGTCTCGGTCTTGCGATTGAGCTTGTCGTAGCTGAACAAGGTCGTGTTCAGGTTGCCGTCAATCGACTTGGTCAGGTTGTCATCCAGGTCGTACGCATTGTTAATTGCCGTGCCGTCCGGGTTCGAAATCTTGATCAAACGGTTGGCGCCATCGTAGTCATAGACGGTGTCGTGCCGGTTGGGGTCGCTGGACAAGATTTTGTTGCCGTTCTTGTCGTAGTCGAACTTGGTCAGCGCGCCCAGCGGCGCCAGCTTCTGTTTCAGGCGGTCGAGTCCGTCGTATTTGAACGTCGTGGTGTTGTGGCGCGGGTCTTCGCTCGACGTCAAGTTGCCGTTGCCGTCCCGTTGCATGACCCATTTGCCTTGCTCGGCATCGATGGTCGATGTGCGAAAGTTCAGCGCGTTGTACTTGTGGGTCGTAATGCCGCCGTTCGCGTCGGTTTCCGATTCCACATTGCCCACGCTATCGTAGCCAAAGCTTGTGATCTTGCCCATCGGCTCAGTGCGCGTCTTGAGGCGATTGCCGCGGTCGTAAGCGAAAGTCGTTTCGTTGCCGCGGTAATCGGTCTCCAGTACCTTGTTGCCCACGCCATCATAATTAAAGCCCTTGGCGCCGCCGGGGCGGGCATGCGTCATCGGCAAGTCATGCGCCTTGTAAGTCCAGGACTGCTGTTCGCCGTTCTCGTCAACTTCGCTCAGCTTGTTACCTACCGCGTCGTAAGTGAACAAGCGGGTGCCGCCTTCGGGTCCAAGCTGCGACTTGATTCGCCCCTGCTCGTCCAAAACAAAAGTGATCGTGTTTCCGCGCGGTCCAAGCACACCCGTCACCAGGCCGCGCCCATCGCGCGTCAGGGTCGTGGCGGCGCCGACCGGGTCGGTGCTCTTGACACGGTTGCCCCAGCCGTCCACGCCGAAGAAGGTCACGCCGCCTTTGCCGTCCGTGGTGTTGAGCAAGTCCCCATTGTCGGCATACTGGTGAACGATCGTCACGTCTTCCGGCAAGTTTTCGTTGGTGGTGTTGCCGCGGGAAGTAACGATGTAGCTGCGCAAGTTACCGTTGCGGTCGGTCTGGCTCAGCAGCCTGTCCTTGATGAACGGCGCGCCCGACTGGATCAGGAAGCTGCGCACCAGGGCCAAACCACCCACGTCTTCGCTGGTGACGTTGCCGGCGCTGTCGTAGCCATACAGGGTTGTCACGCCACGCGGGTCGGTCTTCGACAGCATGCCGATGTCGTCGTCGCGCCAGGTCATGATCGTCGTGCCGATCGGGTCAGTGATGGTCAGCGGACTGCCGTACTTGTTGAAGGTATAGGTCGTCGCGTTGCTGTTCTGGTCCGTCACCTTGGCGGTCTTAAACTCCGGCAAGTCAAGGTCGTACTTGATGGTCCCGGTCGGCTTGTCGATCGACGTGATATAGCTGTGCCCCAGCGTGAGCGACACGCCGTCCTTGGTCAACAACGGCAAATCTTGCTTGGCATAGTGGTAGGTGGTGAGGCGATCGTTCGGATCGCGCGAGGTGCGAATCAGCGCGCGCAAGTCAGGTTCAGGCACGTCAGTCTTGTAGCTGAAGCGCTCGCTGCGTCCATTGCGCTTGACTGTCGTCAGGTTGCCGAACGCATCGTGTTCGAAAGTCATTTGCAGTTTCGGCCCCGACACGGACTTCAGCAGCGGCTGGTCACGCACTGCGAAGCTCCCAGGCATGGTCAGCTTTTCATACGTGAACGTCAAGGCGCGGCCGTCGGCACTCTTTACGGACTTGACCAATGGAAACGGCAAGGCCTCCATATCGTACTCGAGCGTGACCTTGTTGCCATTCGTATCGGTCACCGTATCGAGCCGCCAACGGGCGCGCTGGCTCGTGAACTTGTAATGGTGCTTGCTGCCGTTCTTGGTGTACAGGTCAAACGACTTATCGGCCTCGTTCGCCACCAAGGTCGAGTGGTAGCCCAAGGCCGCCTTGAGCACGCCGTTTGCTTCCGGGAAAAAGCGCACGCCGCCGCCGTCGCCGCCGGAAACGGAGATATCGCCGCAACCGTTAATCTGCAAAGTGGAATCGTAACTGTGGGTCCAGTTCGCGCCCATCACGCCGATGCGTCCGTTGCCAGCGGAGGCATGGCTGACCTGGAAGCGCAAGTCGGGGCCGCGTCCCGGCAGCTCCATCGCCTGCGACTGCACCAGCATGCTGCCGTCGCGCACCAGCACGCCATTGACCACCACGTGCCCGACCGGCAACTGGTCAGCCGTCGTCAGGATCGTGTGCAGACCACTGGTGGCCTCGTCAGTAACGCCTGGATCGGCTGCCGAGACGGCAGTGAGGATCAGCGCGAATTCGCCCCCACCCAGCTCGCCGGCCTTGACCGGGTCCACGTAGGCGCCGGCCTCGAAGGCCTTGTTGGCGAAAATTTCCTTGCCAACAGCATCGTCGACAACACCGGACTTGATCCGCTTGGCCACCAGCGTGGCGCGTACCGGCTGGGTGAAGCGAAAGCTAACGTTGCCGGGAATGTCGCACGCCTTCTTGTTGAGCAGGTCAACTTCGAGCGACGCTTGTCCGCCCTGGAAGGTGTCAATCAGGCGCTGGCGCGTGGGCAGCATTATCTTTTCAGACAGTACTTGCACGCCCACGCCGCGGTTGAGCACGAGCTGGGCTTGATACGATTTGAACGGATTGAACTCCTGCCCGCGAGAGACGTAGGCGAAGCCTTCACCGCCCCGTTGCGAACCGGAGATGGTGGCAACATTGACGCCGTTTTCGAACAGGTCGACTTCCGCGCTCGCTGCCACATAGGTGTCGGGTTCGATCCGGAAGGCGATCTTCACCGCCGAGACCGCCCGACGCTGTGTATCGAGCAAGATGCGCGTGCCCTCGGGGCCGATACCTTTTACGGTCGGCAAAACGCCGAAGATATCCAGGCGCGGGCCGGCGCCTGAATACATCTTGGGCATTTGCTTGAGCGCACCATTGACCATGGTCGGGACCAGCACCTTGATCTCGCCGGCGGCAATGACCACGTTGAGCGCCGGCGCCGCGCCAGTCTTGAATGTGCTGCTGTACTGGCCGGTGCCGGTCTTGCTGGTGCCGACAATGCTGCCGCCGCCCTGGACTCCAAACTGGAGGTCGCCATCGGTCCTGATTTGCTTGGCGAACGGATGCCAGTAAATATAGTCACCCGACGGACCCGGCCTGACCTCGTAGGGATATTCGGTTTTCCACAGCGATGCTTTCAATGGCTGGAAATACTCGGTGCCGGCCATGGCCGCGCTGACGTTCGTGCCGGTCGCATCAAAGACCTGGCCTTCGAAGGCGACCATGACATCAGTGCGCGCCGCCGAATCGCCCGGACCCGCCTGCCGGCAATAGCCACCTGCCTGGTAAAAATAGGTTTGCGAAAACGACTGCGCATGCGCAGTGACCGTATTCATCCCCATGACGTCGTTGCCAAGCACCACACCGGCCGCCACATTACCTAACGCGCCAGACTTCAAAGTGATCGACTTGGCCCCGCAGGTACCGATCTGCGGCGCCGCGGTCCCGCAGCCGACCGTGCCGCCGCCCGGGCCCGTGGCGGCGTCGAACACGACACCTTGAAGGAAATACTCGGCCGAGCGGTCCGACTGGCACACCTGCTTGGTGGCAATGTCGATGACGACGTCAATGTTGGACAGCGGGTTGTCGTACTGATCATGCAACAGCAGGCCGAGCGAATCGGCCCACATGGCGGCAGCGGGAGCGCCTCGATCTGCCGTGGTGCGTGTAATACCTGAGAGCACGTCCGGGCGCGCGACTGCGGAAAATGGCTCCGACGTGGCCAATGTCCCCTTTTCCGAGGCTACGCTGACATCGATCAGGTTCAGGCTGACCCGGGTGGTATTCGGCGCGCTGCCATCGATCATCATGTAATACGAATTGACATCGGTCTTTTGGCCCAGCGTCGCCGTGACGCTGGCGATGCCCTGGGCATTGGTCTGCGCTACGAACGTCGAGGCGCCTTCGATCTTGCCGTCGCCGATGGCGAACTTGAATGTCACGCTCGCGCCAAGCACCGGGTTGCCGTCAATGTCGACCACGGCCACCGACAGCGGGTGCGCCAGCTTGCGCCCCACAATACCGGTCTGGCTGTCGCCCACCCCGACCTTGTAGACCTGATTTCCGGACATTGGATTGCCGTTGTAGGCATCCGTATCGGGCGAAGCGAGCGCCGCCGCCAGAAAGTCGAGCGTCCAGGCTTGTGCCGGGGTGGCGGTCGCGCCGCCGGCCAGGCCGCCGGAAATAAAGTACCCGCTCGCGCCGCTGGCCGGATCGGTGGCGCGCCAGACGGAGCCGTTCCAGCCCACATGGGTCAGCCGGCTGGCCGGCACGTCAACCCGGTAGCCCAGGCGGGCCAGGTTGCGGATGTGCTCCTTGACCGCCGGCGCGTGGTCGCTCGCCTCGATCGCATCGACGTCGCCTGCGGTCAGGCTGCGCAGTGCAATCGCCTGCCCTTTGGCGATGGCCAGGCCTTTGTCGGCCGAGACGGCGTCAACCTGGAACTGCTTTTCAAAGGTTTGCGACTCGAGCGACGATCCATGCAGGCCCGACAGTGCTAGGAAGCGCCTGGCATTGGCGCCGATCGCCTCGACCGGGTGGCTGGCGGCGTCCAGCGTGACGCCTTTCCACACCAGCGTATAGGGCGTGTCGCCCACGTACTCGGTTTCCATCAGGTTGGTGACGATGGCCACCGGCGGCACCGGCCGCACCAGCTGCACGCCACTGAGCGCGGCCAGCTGCGTTTCGCCTTCCGACCAGGCCCGGCTGTACGAAAGCGCCACGCCGTCGAGCAGCTTCGCGCCCAGCTTTTCACCGTCGGACGGCGCGCTCTCGGCCGGACGCGTAGCGCCCGCCCCGCCAAGATGGATGGCGTGATAGGCGCCGGCCATCACCGATTGCGACACGCGCTGGGTGCCAAACGGTCCGCTGAGCACGATGTCCAGCGCCAGCGGATTGCCGGGTGTAACGGCGGCGCTGCCGGCCAGGCGCACTTTTCCGGCAACGTTGATCTGCGCCCGCAACTCGATCAGGTAGAGCGGCACGGCGTTCAGGCCGCCGAACAGCAGCGCGAGCCGATGATCGGCCAGCGTGGCCGGCTGGAACGAGAGCGTCATGCGGTCGTTGCCCGCTTCGTGCAGCGGCACCGTCAGGTCCAGCACGTTGGCACTGCCGCTGGTCAAGGTCAGGTGCGCGGTGACGATATCCGATGGGGCCAGCGTTGCGCTCTCGGCGGTAACGGCGATGACGGGGTATGGCAACGAGTTTGGCAACAGCGACAGGTTTAACGCCGTGACCGACTGCTTGCCCAGCGCATCGGCATAACTGCTCGCGCTGCCGCGCTTTTGCAGCACCTCGATGGCGCGCCGTTCGACAAACTGGCCCAGCGTCTCGGCGCGAACCTGCGACAGGTATTCGCTCTCCAGTGCGGAGGCGCCGCCCAGGTCGTCGAGCGTGATGGCTGGAGCGGACCAGTTGCTGTCCTTGAACGATGGGTCGAGCGGAATCCAGGTCTTGCCTGAGGCATCGACGGTCGCGCCACGGTAATTGGTGTATGGCACCAGCGCGGCGACCCACACGTGCTCCAGCTGCACCGCCGCGATCCGCCCGCCACGGGTTATGCTCTGAAATGCCACGCCGGCCTTGGCCAGCGCGGCCGGCACCTGGGCCGGGTCCTTCAGGCCCATGTCGTTGGCAACCTTGTCCAGTCCCAGTTCCACCACGCCATGAACATAGCGGCTCGGCACGCTTGATGCGCGCAGCAAGGCGACCAGCAGGCTGGCCTGGTCGGTATCGTTGCCGCCGCCGCTGCGCAAGGTGCCAACGGCGCCCTTGACCGAACCGGCATACCACTCGGTGCGGTGGGTATTGCGCACGAATTCATAGATGCGCACGTAGTCGCCCTGCAGCGCACTGGCCTGCTTGACGATTTCATCGGACAAGGGCGCTTCCGGCGACGCGGCGCCGTCCGACGCTGCGCTGGCAGTTTCAGTGTTGCTGGCATAGCTGGGCACGACGACTGGCGTGAACCGCGGCGCGCGCGCCGGCAAGTTCAGGCCGCCGACCGGCAGCGACAAGGCATTCAGGATCGGCTCATGAACGGCGGCCTTGCGCGGGGGAGCAAGCAGCGCCGCGGCGCCCTTGATGGCGGCGCTCGCGGGCGCGGCCACCTGAACATTGGGCGCGCTGTCGGGGGGAGCTAAGGCCGGCTCGAGCATGTCGATGATTTGCTGGTCGCGCGCATGGCGTTGGCGCAGCATGTCCTGGTGCTTGCCGAGATAAGCTTTGCCCGCTTCGCTGCCGGCCAGTTTTGCTTCGACGTGCGCCTGGTGGCCGGCGTGAATACGCAGCGCGCCTTTCCAGGTCTGGTAGGCGTCGAGCGCGCGCGCCGCGTCGGCACGCGACGCGGCGCGCTTGTCCTGCAACGGCAGCAAGGCGGCCAGCAGACTAGCTTCCGCTTCGCGCAACTGGCCGATTTCGGCCGCGCGCTCGACGCTGGCGCTTTCGCCAATGCCGTGCGCCCTGCGATAAGCGTTGATGGCGGGGACGGCATCGCGACCGCGGGCAATACGGTCGAGAACGTCGTCCTGCTCGGTGGTCCTGGCGGACACTTGCCTGACCTTCGCAGGGGCCGCCGTCGCTGGCGCGGCAGGCTGCGCCTGTGCCTGCGCCGTGAATATCAAGCTGGCCATCAACACTGCAAAATAGGTCGCGTTACATTTCATACCATCATCCAGACATCGTTACTGTTACTAGTTATTCGTGCTTGCGGTGGTGCTTGCGGTGGTGCTTGCTGCGGTGCGTGCGCCGGCAATGCCTAAGGTGACTGTGCCGGGACGAATGGCGTGTTCCCGATCGTCGTCTGACCCGTCCAGCTGGCGCCGATCACGCTGCCGAACAGGTGCCCGCCTGAGCTGCTGATGCAGGCGAACGGGGCCAGCAGCGTTCCCCAGACGCCGGCGCCGTTGAAGGTCAGCGTGTCGGTATCGGGGAAATTGAACAGTAATCGCCCCGCAAAACCGCGCAAGGCATTCTGGTTCCAGCTGAACTTGACCTGGCGCTGTGCATTGGCGCGCACATTGACTATCAGGGTCGCCCCCGGTTTGACGTTGAGCAGCTGCACCGTGAAGCTCGGCCCCACTTGCGCGGCCGTCAGTTCGAACACTTCCTGGCTCGCATTCGTTCCTTGCAGCGTCAGGATGTTGGCCAGCGTCTTGGCGCTGCCAGTGACCGGTTTTGCGGCCAGTCTGGCCGTTAGCATGGACAGCCAACTGGCTTCGGCCACGAAATCGACGGCCAGCTCTTCCTTGCGCAGGTCGAGCTGCGAACTGGTGTTGGCCGCACTGGTGCCGAACACGCCGTACCCCTTGCGCCCGCTGTCGGCCCGGATATCGCCATGCTTGAACGTCTTGATCGTGCGCCCGACGACCAGCGAAGGCTGCGCCGCTGCGCTCGACGGCAAGTCGGCGCCGATATCAAGATTATTGCTGTCCAGGTCGCGCCCCACCGCCATGCGCCCTTCCACCCGGGCCAGGCCGGAAGCGTCGCCCAGGATGAAGGCTGCGTACTGGCCGGCGGCGCCCAGGTCAATTTTCTGGGCCGCCGCGCCCTGCAGGCACAGCATGGCCAGCGCGGCGCATGCCAGCCGGCGCAGCTTGCGCGCTTGAATTGCTTGCATCATGTTGTCTGCCTCATTCATTGTTGACGACGTTCCACGGCCCGCACCACGCGCGCCAGCGCCTGGCGTGCACCGGCGGTTTCACCGTCGATGCGGTCCAGCCGCTGCTGCGCCATGACCAGTTCGCGCAGCGCCTGCGCATCGTCGCCGGCCGCGCTCGACTGCAGCGCCCTGCCGATCCAGCGCAGCGCATCGGCGCGCGCAGTGGCGTCGGTGCCCGTGGCATGCAAGGCGCCCACGGCGGTTTGCGCCGCGCTGCCCAGCTCTGCCAGGCCGCTCACTTGCAAGGCGAGCGTGTCGCTGCCGGCCGCGCTGGCGCTGCTGCCGGTCACGCTGCTGACGGTCGTGCGCAACTGGTAGGCGCCGCCGGCCAGCGGCAACTTCATCTGCAGCGTGAATTCACGCTCCTGATTCGCCCCAAAGGCAAGCTGCCACGTCGCGCGCGCCACACCAGCACCGTTCTCGATCGTCGCACCCGGCTCGGCCAACAAGGCCCTGGCGCCTTCCGGCAGCTCAACTACCACCTTCAGCGTCAGCGCCGGACCGGCGTTGCGGACCACGATCTTGCGCGAGATGACCTCGCCCGCGATCAGCGGCGCTTCCCCGTCTACAACCGGCTTGAGCCACTCGAAGCTGGTGCGCCCCACATCCAGCCAGCGATCATCCTTGGCACCGGAATTGATCGTGGCGGCCCAGTCGAATGCAAAGAACAAGGTGTGGCCGCTGCCGAAGCTGCCGTTGACAATGGCCGCCGTGGCCAAGGAGGTGGTTGGCGCGCACGGACCGTGGCCGTGGTCGTCGATGCCGTCCCCGTCCTTGTCGTGCCCGTTGCCGCGGCCGATGCAATGGCCGTAACCATTGCCGTTGCCGTTGCCGTTGCCGGAGGTGTTGCCGGAATTTTGGCCCCCACTTGCGGCGCTGCGGAACTCGCCTTGAACTTGATAACCGTCGAAAGTGTTGACCGAGAGCAAATTACCCAGCACATCGAAGGCGTTGACCGGATACAGCTCGCCAAGCATGTACAGCTTTGGCAGCGCCAGTCCTGCGTTTCCGTTCGAATACACACCGAGCAGATTTTGCAGTGCCACATCGCCGTCACGCAGATCATGCAAGCCATCGGCAAGGAGCGCTTCGCCCAGGCGCAGTCCGGCGTTCAGTTCCGTCTGCAGTGGTTCCCTGAGCTTGGTGCCGCCGCCGCTGACCCAGTAACCACTGTAGCCGCCGATTTTCATTTCCCGCGCAAAGGCGTCTTCCGATGTCACCAGCTTGTGGCTCACACCCAGCAGGCGCAGGTAGTTACCCACCGCCACAGCGCGCTCGCTGTCGCACTTGCCCAGCAATACTGGATCATCTGCCACAACCGGCGTCACGCCACAGCTACCAATGCCGGCACTGACGGCGCGTTTGCACTGCGACAGGATCAGGATGCGCTGCGGATGGAACGGGCCGGTACTCACAAGCACCGGCACGGACAGTGCCATGACGACGAACCGGTCTTGGCCGATGGCAAACTGCTTGCCGGCGGCGCTGGCCGTGAGCTTGATCAGGTAGGCCGTGCCCGCGTCGCCGCTGACCGTCCATCCCAGATCGGTGCTCCAGCTCGCTTTCGCAGCGAGGGCAACGGTGTCGCTGTGCCTGAACACGACCGCATTGGTCTGCGCATTTACGATGGTCAGTTCGACCGCGACGCCAGCAAGCGCCGCCCCGCCGTTGACCAGCTTTTGCGTGATTGCAACGATCGCGCCCGCCGCCACTTCCTTTGGCGTAGCGATGACTTCACCGGACAGCATGGGCGCGGCCGCCAGGGTGACGGTGTCGACGCCAATCTCGAGCAGTTGGCCGGCCACCGTCGCCGTGAGGCTCGCCTTGAGCACGGTGCCCGGCGCGCCCGAAGCGACCCAGCTGTAGGCGCGTGAATAGGTTGCCCCGGCAGCCATGTCGCCCACGTCGTCGGCCTGAAAGACTACCTTGGCAAGCAACGGATCGGTGATCGTCACGCGGTACTGGACGCCCTGCAGGGCATTTGCGCCAAGGTTGTTCACGAGCGCGGCCAAGGTCAGCTTGTCGCCGATGGTCACCGGCTTCGGTGCTGCGGCCAGGCTGCCGCTCACAGCCAGTTTCAGTGTGAAGCGGATAGTCAGTTCCGACTTGTTGCCCAGCTTGTCGCTTGCACTTGCCACGAGCGTATGTGCGCCCATTGCCGCCACCGGCTGACCCGACACGTACGGCACGCCGTCGAGCAGCAGCGCCGAAATGTTCGGGTTGGCATCGGCCACCACCATCACTGGCGTTACCGCAGCGTTGTAGCTGGCGCCGTCCGTGACGCCGGTGACCGTAATGACCGGCGCCGTATTGTCCACCACGACCGCTACCGCCTGCGACAGCGCCAGTTGCGCGGCGGCGTCGGTCGCGCGGGCGACCAACGTGTGCGGGCCGTCGGTCAGCGCTGCCAGGGCGGTGCTGTACTGGCCACCTACCAGCGCTGCCGTCGTCCAACCTGCGCCGTCGACCTGCAGCTCGACCAGGCTGGTCGTGGAAGCGCTGCTCGACGCCGTTGCCAGCACGTTGAAGGGCGTACGCAGCAATGCGCCTTGCGCGGGCGAGGTGATCGCAACAATCGGCGCCGACAGCGCGACCTGGAACTTGAGCGTGACAACGCTCTTGTTGCCGGCCTTGTCATCAGCTTCAAGCTGCAGCGTATGGGCGCCGGGTTTGGTGATGGCCGTGCCCGAGACATACGCCACGCCGTCGAGTGTGGCCTTGCTCGACAACAGATTAGCGTCGGTAACCGAAATATGGGCAACTGCGCTGTCACTGTACGAACCGCCGTCGAGCACGCCCGTCACGGTGATGACCGGCGCGCTGTTGTCGATCGCGACCGCGACCGCCTGCGACAGCGCCACTTGCGCGGCGCCGTCAGTCGCGCGGGCGACCAACGTGTGCGGGCCGTCGGCCAGCGCTGCCATGGCGGCGCTGTACTGGCCACCTACCAGCGACGCCGGCGTCCAGCTTGCGCCATCGATCTGCAACTCCACCAGGCTGATCGTGGAAGCACTGCTCGACGCCGTTGCCAGCACGTTCAACGGCGTGCGCAGCAATGCGCCTTGCGCGGGCGAGGTGATCGCGACCATCGGCGCCGACAGCGCGACCTGGAACTTGAACGTGACAACACTCTTGTTGCCGGCCTTGTCATCAGCTTCAAGCTGCAGCGTATGCGCGCCAGGTTTGGTGATGGCCGTGCCCGAGACATATGCCACGCCGTCGAGCAAGGCCTTGCTCGACAACAAATTGGCGTCGGTAACCGAAATATGGGCAACTGCGCTGTCACTGTACGAACCGCCGTCAAGCACGCCCGTCACGGTGATGACCGGGATTGCGTTGTCGATTGTAAAGTCGATCTGCGCGATGGCCGAAACGCCGGCATTGCCGTCCACGGCGCGCATGGCCGCCATGTGTGGTCCGTCGGCCAGCGAGGTGATCGCCGCGCCGTAGGTACCCCGGCCGTCGGTCGCAGCCTGGCTCCAGGCACCGGCGTCCAGCTGGTACTCGACTTTCACGACTGGAACATCTCCCGTCGCGCTGGCCGTCAGGTTTAACGGTGTGCGCAGGATGCTGCCCTGCCCCGGTGCGGTAATTGCCAGCACGGGTACCGTGCTGGCAATCTGGAACCGGACCGTCTGCGCCGACTTGTTGCCCGCGCGGTCTTGCGCATCGACTTGCAAAGTGTGCGCGCCGTCTGCCGCGACGACCGTTCCGGCTACGAACCCGGCGCCGTCGAGCGTGATGGTGCTCGCCAGCAGATGGGCATCGCTGAGCGTTACCTGCGGCGTGACCGGGGCGCTATAGCGGGCGCCGTCGAGAACGCCGGCAACCACGATCAGTGGCGGCGTATTGTCAACGATCAGGTCGAGATTGGCGACGTCCGACACGTTGCCTGCCGAATCCGTCGCGCGCGCCTGGACCAGGCGCGCACCGTCCGCCAACCCGGCCAGGCTCATGCTGAACAAGCCGTCGCTGCGGCTTTGCAGCGCGAACGGCAACCAGTTGGAGGTGCCGCCGATTGCGTATTCAACGCTGGCGACGAGCGACTCGCTGTCGTCGGCCTTGACGCTGATTGGCAAGGCCGCGCCGGCGATCAGCTTGCCGCTCTGGGCGGCGAGCAGGAATGCCAGGCGCGGACCGACCCGGTCGACCACGCGCAGCGCGCTGCGCTGGAGCACGACAGATTTGCCATTGAGCTCGGCCGAAAGCACCAGTTGCAGCGTCTTCAGCGGCCAGGCAGTGACATCGAAGCCCGCTTCGCCCTGCAGCGACGCGCCCGGCGCCAGCGTGGCGCTGGCAGCGACGAGGGCGATCACCGACTGGCTGTCGGCGTCGACCACCGTCACGCTCAGCGGCACTGCCGCCAGGTCGACGGTGCCGCTATTGGTCACGTTGTACGCCGCCTTCAGACGGTCGCCATTTGCCACCGACGCGCTGTCCGGCGCGACGCTGCCGGCCATCTGCACCACCGCTTCGCGCGCCACAATGGTGGTGGAAGCCTGCGCACTTGCCACGCTCGCGGCTCCCGAGAGCACGTCCAGCTTGAGCTGGTAAGTGCCGGGCGCTGCGTTGCCGGTATTCCAGAGCGCGCTGAAGGCGCTTGAAGCGCCAGGCAGCAGGCTGCCCAGCGCTTGCGTGGTCTCGAACACTTGCTGGCCGGCGCTGCCGAACACCTGGATGTGAGCGCTGGCGTCCGGCAAGCTGGCATTGCCCGCCGCTACCTGGACGCTGGCGCCGATCGTGGCTGCTTGTCCAGTGCGATACGCCGCCTGCTCGAACGACACGCTGGCGCTGACGCTGCGCGCGGCGCCGATCTGGAATGGCGCGCTGCCCGACGCGATGACGACGTCGCCCGCGCCGCGCAGTTGGGCGGCCAGGCGATACTCGCCGGCCAGGATGTCGCCCGTATGCCAGGTGACCGGATAGTCGGCGCTGCGGCCATACGGCAGCGACACCGCAGCCGGCGCCAGGATCTCGACCAGGTAGCCGTCCATGTCTTCGATGCGCATGGTCAGGTTGCCGTCCACTTGGGCACCGGTATTGGTGAGCGTGACCTTGCCGCCGAACGGCGCATTGGCGCCGTACAGTTTGGCGTCGGTGCTCACCTTGACGGTGGCCGACGGCGCGCCGGCGATCACCAGCGTGCGCACGGCAACGTTGTTCGCCTCATTCGATTCAGTCACGCCGGCGAGCGGATCGAGCGAGAGCACGAAGCTGTACTCGCCCTCTTGCGCCGGACGCCAGTCGAGCGTGACGGCGCGCGTTTCGTTCGCGGCCAGGGTGGCGAAGGTGTTGGCCGCGAGGGTGCTGGTGGCGCCTTGCGGGTCGCGCACGGTGAGCGCGAAGCCGGCGTTGGCAGCCGGTCCAGTGCCGCCGTTGCGAATCGTGACGGTCAGGCGCGCTGCCTCGCCGCGCGCGGGCGCTGCCGGCAGCACGACGATGTCGCCGGCTGAGGCAACCATGTCGGGCACGGCGCCTGCCAGCGTGATGCTGACCGGTGCCGAGCGCACGCCGGCATTGCCGCTGCTGTCGGTGGCGAACGCGGAAAATACATTCTCCCCGGCCTTCAGGTGCTGCCGGACCGAGCGGAAGGTACCGGCCAGCGTGACCTTGACGAACTTGCCGTCGGTGCTGACATAGCTCAGGCGGCGCTGGGGTGACGCGATCGCGTCCGCGCCCGCGTAATTGCCCTGCACCAGAATCTGCTTTTGCACGCCATCTTCGGTGCGCAAGACGGCGTTGCCGTCTTCTTCATGCACAAACTCGCGCTCCGCCCCGAACCAGCGCGGGAAAGCGCGCTCGCGCGAGCCGTCGGTCAGCGCGCGCGCGATGCCCGTGGCCAGCGCGTATTCACCGATCTGGCGGTGCTCGGCACCGGCGAAGTCGAAGATCAGCCGGGAACCGTCGGCCGACCAGGATGGCGAGGCGCTGTCGCTGTCGTGCGTGTACACGACCGCGCCGTCGGCGGTGCTCACTACCGTGACCTTGCCATTCTTGACGAATGCAAGATGGCGCGCGTCCGGGGTCCAGCGCGGGACACTCTGGATCAAGTGGCCCGGATCGCTATCGAGCAGGCGGCTGGCATGCGTCGCCACGTCGTACAGGAACAGGCCATAGCGACGGCTGGCGTCGATACCGACGAGCGCGAGCTGGCGGTCGTCCGGCGACCAGGCGAACCACTTGCTCACGTAAGTAAACGCATCGACCTGCACGCTGGACTTGTCGACCATGCTGTAGAGATTAAGGATGTCGTTGTAACGCCGGCTGTCGTACGTACTCACGGCCAGCGTGCGATTGTCGCCCGACCAGCGCATCGCCACGGCTTCAGGTAGCCCAGGCACCGCCGTCATCGAGCCGGTGTCAAGATTGCGCAGCTCAAGGCGCGATTCATTGACCAGGCTGGCGAGCTGACGCCCATCGGCACTCAAGTCGAACGCGCCCGGGGACGGCAGCGCCAGTTCGGTGCGCACCAGTTCGGCATTGGCAGCGACGGTGTCAAGCACCAGGGCGCCGCGCAACAGCGATACGGTGGCGCCAGGTTCTGCGGCACCGGTGATATCGATGACAGGGTCGTTCAGCGTCAGCGGATTGCCGGCCGTAGCGGGGGTCAGGATGACCGGCGCGCCAGGTGCGAGCCGGTCGCGCGCAATACCCGCCACCGGGGCCGAGCGGCCGAGCTTGCTGCCGCTGGCGTCGTGAGCGCTGACAACATAGAAGCGCTGCTCGCCGTTGCGGGCCGTGCTGTCCAGGTAGGTACTGGACGTGCCCGCGTCGCCGAGCGCGGCGAAGGGGCCGATGACCGCGCCACCGGCCGCGATGCGGTAGGTGGTGGACGCATCGAGCCCCGGCGCGCTCCAGCCGAGCAGCAGCGCCGAGCCGGATGCCGGGGCGCTGATCGACAGGGTCAATGGAACATCGGCGCTCGCCGGCTCGACGTGCAAGCGCTTGACTGCGCTGTTGTTGTTGCGGTCGCGCTCACCGACGAGCGCGCCGGTGTCGGCCGCGACCGTCACGTCATAGTCGCCCGCGATGGCCGTCCATTCGGCCGACAGCGGTGCGGCGGCACCCGCCGCGAGCAGGTCGACCTTGTCGCTGGCAAGCAGCACAGCTGCCCCGCCGACTGCGCTCACCGCGATGCTGGTGGCAAAGGCAGGCGCTGGGGCAACGCCGACGTTGGCGACCACTGCGGCGATCTTGACGGCATCGCCGGCGTGCAAGATGGCCGGGCTCACCAGAATCCGGGCGGCATCGACCATCAGGTCGGGCAAGGACGCTTCGGCATTGAAGGTGAGCACAGCAGGTTCGCTCAGCACGCCGCTATCGTTGACCGCGAACACACGGAAGCGCTCGAGCGGCTTGCTGGCCTGGAACGTGCTGGAAGTAGTCGATTGCGTCTCGAAACCGTATAGTTCCACCTCCGCCAGGCGCGGTTCGACCGCGCCCCGGGACGGCAGGTTGAGGTTCAAGCCCGCTTGCACGGCCGTTGGGAACAGCGTTTCCACGCGATTTCCCGTATTGCCTCTCACTTCGGCAAGGGTTGCCCCGCTTTGGTTGAGGAAGGCGTAATCGCCCACCACGCCGCCGGCCCAGGACAGGCGCGCGCTGGTGACGAAATTGCGGCTACGCAGGCCCAGCATCAGCTGCTGGTCGACAAACCTGTAACTGTCCAGGTCCGGCGTCCACCAACTGGCGGGGTCGCCGTCGCTGGCATTCGCGGCGCCGTTTGTGCGGTACTGGCTGCTTGCGCTCACAGAGGCAACGCCGATGCGCCTGGTGTCGGCCTCGCCGTCGCGCATGACGCGGTAGCCAACGACGTCCGGTTCGGCATTCTGGTTCCAGTGCAGCGTGATGGCGCCATCGCTGGCGAGCGCCGCCAGGCCCGTGGGCATGGCAGGGGCCCCGACACGCTTGACGATGAAGGTGACGGCCTTGCTGGTATTGCCTGCGCTGTCCTGATGGACAACGCGATAGCTGTTGTAGCCAATTTCCAATGCCATGCCGGGCTGGTCAAGCGCGCCGCTGGCGTCGGAATCGAAGGCATCGTTTGGCGCCGGCTGGTCATTATGCGACACTTCCAACAGGAACTTGCCCGCTGTGCCTGCGTTGGCGCGCAGGCCGAATGCCGCCAGTCCCGTCGGCGAAGGCGGAAAGGCGATCTTCGGCGTGTACACCGTTGCTGTCACGGTGTCGCTCGGCACACCGGCCTGAGCGCCGCTGCCAAGCGCGGCAATGCGGTAGCGATAGGCAAAGTCGGGCAGATCGGCGTCCACATGGACAGGGCTGGCGGCGCCTGCCGCGCTGATGCGCACCACGTCGCCCATAGGCCCGAAGCGCTCCAGCAAGTAGCTGGGTTGGCCCGACGATGGATTGTTCCAGGTCAGCGTGACGGCGGCGCCGTCGACCACGGCCTTCAGCCCGGTAACGACTTCCGGATCGATGCTGTAGGTCACGCTGATCGGCGCAGGCGCCAGGTCAGTCCGACCACCCTTGTCCGTGGCGACGGCGCGGATCTGGTAAACACCTTCGATCAGGCCTTGCGCGTCCCAGCTCAGTGTGAACGGCGCCTTGAGCAGCGCGGCGCCGATGGCGATCCAGCCGGCTGCGCCTTGCGCGCGGTACTGGAACTGCAAGCTTGCAATGTCGGTATCGGAGGTGGTCGCCAGCAGCAGGCTGTTCTTGCTGATCAGCGAGTTGGCCAGCGGCTGCGCCATCAGGGCGTGCGGCGCGCGTGTGTCGATGCTGACGCTGGCCGTGTTGGACGGCGCGCTCATGTTCTCGGCCTTGTCCATCGCCTGCACCACGTAGCGGCGCACGCCGTCTCCCACGTCCAGGTCGATATGGCTGGCACTGGTGATCAGGTACGGCTTCCAGCTGCCGATGACGGCTCCCTGGGCGTTGGCCACGCGTTCGTCGCGCAGCACGATGTAGCCGGCCAGGTCCGGTGCTGTGCTCGGCGTCCATGACAGCGTCACGTTGTTGCCGTTGGCGACAGCCGACAGCTGAGACGGTGCCGCAGGCGCGACATTATCGACCGTGACGCTGATCTGGGCGGTCGCTACCTGGCCGGACAAGTCTTCCGCTTCCAGCTTCAGGCTGTGCGGTGAATTGTCGGCCAGCCCAAAGGTATCGAGACTGGCCAAGACGCCGTCCTGCACGGCTGCGGGCGAGCGGCGCAGCAGGCGCCAGGCGGCGGGCGCCGCACCGGTGCCCACGTAAAGGCGGTATTCCTTGAAGTCGGCCGAGGCCGTGGCCATGCCCTTGATGTCGAGCAGGGAACCGACCATGCTGCCCGAACCCGGACTGCTGATTCTGGCGGTCGGGCCACCCAGCGTCACGGTCAGGGTAACCGGATTGGACAGATCGCCTTCGCTGCCGGCGGCGTCGATCGCCCTGACGGTGTAGGTATGGTTGCCCATGGCCAAGCCCGGGTCGACAAAGCTCGTCGGCGTCAACAGAACACTGTTAATGCGAACGCCGTCCCGGTAAAGCGCGTAGCCGGCCAAGTCGCCGGCAGGGCTTGCGGCCCAGCTCAGGCGGGCCTGGTTGCGGTTTTCGAGCGCGCCGGCCAGGATCAGCGCCGGCGGCGCCACCGTGTCGACCACGACTTCGCGCAGGACGACCGTTGTATTGCCGGCTTTGTCGAGCGCGCTCAGGCGCAGCGTGTGCACGCCATCGACAGGCACGGCTTGCCAGTTGAATAGCTGGCCGCCATCGACTGCGGCGGTGCCGGTATGCAGCAGCGACCAGTGACTGGCGCTTTCCTTGGGACCGGCGGCAATCTCGATGGTGTACTGCAGCAAGTTGGCGTCGGCAGCCACGCCTTCGATCTTGCTTGAACGTCCCACCACGCCGTGCTCGGCCGGCGTTACCAGGCTGGCGCGTGGCGCCGTGTTGTCGATGGTAACGTTGAGCTTGGCCTCGCCGTGCTGGCCCGCGCGGTCGGTGGCGCTGAGCCAGAGGGTGTAGGCGCCGTCTGGCACCTGCGCGATATTCCAGGCGTGCACGAGCGGCCCGGAGAGCATGTCGGCACCGGCCAGCAGCGTGAAGCCGTTGCCGGGCGCGCCTTGGCCAAAGCGCAGCTCGTAGCTGTCCAGATTTTTTTCCTCGATCGTCGCGCCAATCGCGACCACGCCCCTGCGCGCAGAGAGGAAGCTGTCGACCAGTGGCTGCGCCAGCGTCACCTTCGGCGCCAGGCTGTCGATTTCGAACAGCTTGACCACTTCCGTGGCATTGTCGCCCTGGTCGAGCGCGACCACCTTGACGCCGTATTTGCCGTCTTCGAGCGCGTCGAGCGACAGCACTTCGGTGTTGCCGTCGGCACTCTCCCCTTCGGCGATCAGTTTCCACTTCGAGCCAACCGGTGCAGCGGAAACGTAAGCCTTGTAGCCTTGCATGTGCAAGTCGGTCGTGCCCACGCTGATGGTGCCGCGCGGCGCGAGGAAATCGGCGACCGGCTTTAGCGTGACCAGCGGCGCCTTGGTATCGACGATCAACTGGACGGATTCCTCCTGTCGTTGCCGACTCGGTCCGCTGGTCGTGGCAACCAGTTTGGCCACCAGCACGCCATCGGCGACCAATTTGCCATCGGCGTCCATCCCATCCCATGAGCGGGACGCGGCGCCGGCTTCCATCGCCTCCTCGCTGGCCAGGGTGCGCACCAGTGGTCCGTCCACGCCGCCAAGACGCATTTCGAGCGTCACTTTGGACGCGAGCGCAAGGCCGAAGCGGATCGCGCTCGTGTCGCGCTTGCCGTCCGCGTTCGGCGACAAAACGGCAGGCACCGGTTCCAGTGAAGTAATCAGGGAAACGTTCGCTACCAGTTGCAGTGGCACGCTGACGGAGGTAGCGTTGCCGGCGCGGTCAAGCGCGCGCACGCGCAGCGTCAGGGCGCCCGTTTGGCCCAGCGAATTGAGAGTGCCGAGGTCTTCTTCGGCCGCTTCAGGCGCAGTGGCGCGGTTGCCGGCGCTGACCCGCACCCAGCTGTCGGGGCTGTCGAGCGAGGCATATTCCACAATGTACGACGCGAAATGCGCGTCGCGAATGGCTCCCGACAAGGTCGTGACCAGCCCGACCGCCGCGTTCGCCAGCGGCCAGTTGAGTTGCACTGCGGGCCCGGTGGTATCGAGTTCGACTGCGCGCTCTTCGATCGCCTTGACGCCGCAGCTGTCGGTAAAGGTGATGCGCAGCACGTACAGGCCGTCCGGGGCCAGCGCCTGCAGGTCGGTCATGCCGTCCCACTCGAAGCGCGCTTCGCCGGACAGTTGCACCAGGTTCTTGACCAGCCTGCGCGCGACCACGCTGCCGGCGATGACGATGTCGTCCCTGCCTCGGGTGGCGGGCAGCACGTCGATATCGACGTTGACGTTTTCGTCCGGACGGATCACAACGCTCACTGCGGTTGGGCCGTCGGCAGCCTTGGGCGAGAACAGCGCCGCACTGACGCTGGCCGGCTGGAAGCGCACGTTGTTGTCGAACTCGAAGCTCACCGGGGCCGTGCAGGACTGGTAGCCCGCGCCGTTGAATACGCGCAGGCGAACGCTGACTTCGCCTTCCAGCTTGTCGACCAGGCCAAGGTGGCCCAGCGTGCCGCTGCGAGCCGGCTCGCCGACCTGGTCGTCCACCTTGCTTGCCCACTGAACTGGATGGAAATCACCGCACAGGGCGCTGTCCCGATAAGTGCACAGGATGTCGGCCGGTTCGCGTGCCGGCGGTTTGCGGCGCAGATTGGTGAATCCGTCGAGCCAGGCCTCTTTGGCAAACGGGCTGAAAGCACGCCACTCGGGCTGGCCCGCAGTTGCATATTCGAGACCGAAGGTCACCGGGCTCTGGCTCGTCACGCTCGCCTCAATGGCGACGGCACTGACGAAGTGGTTCAGGTCGTACGGATTGGGCATTTGCACGCCGCACACCTTCTGACCACTTTTTGGCGACGTGATACGGATTTCTGGCGCCTCATGAGAAATTTGTATCAGAATCGTCTTGGTGTCCGATTTGCCGTCTTCGTTAATCACCCGCACGAAATAACTGGCGGGCCCGTCGGACAGGCCAGCCGTATCGAGGTCGAACGCGTGGACGCCGCCGGTCTTGACGTCGTTCCAGTTATTGATCACGTCATAGCTGCCGTCGGCAAGGATGCGGCCGAACAGCAGCTGGGTGAGCCGGCGTCCGTCGGCGGCGTACGGCATCAGGCGCACGTTCAGCTTGCCAGATGGCACAGCATTGCAAGCGAGCGCCGTATCGGGCGTCACGATCCAGTCAGCGCCCAGGCACTTTGGTCCGAGCATCATGGCTGGCGAGAGCAGCACCACGCCGGACAGCGTGGTCGCTTTCAAGCGCACCGAATAGGGCTCGCACATGCGCAAGTCAAGGTCGCGCAACGCCTCTTCGCTCACGGTTTGTACAAAAGTACTGGTCACGGGCAAGCCCGTACTGATCACGCGTTCGGTGGCGAAACGCGGATCGGTGCTGCTCTTGAGTAGCACCTCGACCGACCTCAGGCCGTCTCCTGTCTCAAGCTCGAGCTTGAGCTCTCCCTTGACCGCGACGCTGCCAGGACGTTTGTCCTCCAGGTCCAGGATCGTCAGCAGGGAAGGCGAATCACCGTGGATGATTGCATAGGGCGCGACGGCGAAAAATGCGTCACCAGCGGCGTCGATTACCTTCACGCGCACCATGTAAGTTTCGTTTTCCTGCAAAACTTTGACCGGCCACAGGAACTTGAAGACGTCCGCCACCTTGCCGTCCACAGGAAGGTAAGCGCTACCCTTCGGATCGCGCTCGATGAATTGCGAGATCAGCATTTCTTCCCACTGCATCGTCGCGATGGCCGCCAGCGGCAGGTTCTTCTCCGCAGGAAGGATTTTGCGGTATTGCAGGATTACTTTGGCAATCGGGTTGGCCAGTGTCTGGGTGTACTCGAACCGTACCGGAAACTTCCCCGAGAAGACGCCCAGCAGGGGAATGGTGCCGATTGTCGCGTTTACCGGATAAGGCGGATACAGGGATGCGGGGGCCGCGACGCCGACCGGAATCTGCCCATGGTCGTCGTAGCCGGTAAGGAATAGCTGTTGCGGCATCGGCTGCGCGGGGCTGACGGCAACGTTGCCCGCTTTGTCTTCAGCGACAATGCGGAACTTGGAACCCTTGACTTCGCCAACGAGCATGTTCCGCCCGAGCTTGCGATCAGTGACCGGAAGTGGTTCAAACAGCGACCATTGGTCGCTACCGAGCGCGCTGCGCTCAATGTGCAGCGACGACAGGTAACTATCCCTAATATCCCACGACAATATCGCATTGAACTTGACGCGCTTGGTGCCGATCTTGTCAACGACGAAACTCATCGGATTGCTCAGCGCCGCTTGGATCGTTGGCAGCGTGTTGTCGAGCGTGACGAAAAACTCATGGTCGAGGACCGTAATACGGTATTCGCCGTCGGCCGACACGCGGCCATTGGCATCCCGGCCGTCCCACTTGAATACCGCATCGACGCCCTGCTGGACATGGTCGACCGCGAGCGTGCGGATCAGCACGTTTCGATTATCGAAGACGTTAAATACCAGATGCACAGGTTCGACCACGCGGTAGTGCAGTTGCACGCCGTCGCGCTTGGCGTCGCCATTCGGGGAGATGAACTCATTGTCCTTGTACAGGTCGGCAATCGGCGGCGTATCGCTCCAGCTGACCTTGCGGATTTGGCGCTGCGTGTTGCCCGCCTTGTCTTCCACCGACAGGCGCACCAGATAGTTGCCATAGGCTGGCGGCATCCAGATCATGAACTGCTTGTCCATCACCGCTTCGGTCGATGCAGGACCGACCGGCTTCCACACGGTGGGGGCTGCAGCGCGCGCGTATTCGATCGCGTAGCGGGCAAAGTTGGCGTCCGCGGCGCTGCCGCGCAGGATCAGGCCGCCGCCGGCCGCACTGCGCATGGCGCGCAAGTCGGCCGTCAGGTTCAGCAGCGAGCTCATGACCAGCACATCCGGACCACTCCCGCTGCAGGCCAACGCAGGGTCGACAGGTGCGCCGGTAGATAGTTCGAGGAGAGTGCCGCCGGGCGAAAACCGCACGGGCGAAACCGATGGTTGGTCGATGGTCTGAACGAAGCCGATCTTGCGCTTGCCCGCGTTATCCAGATCAATCGTTTCGACGCAGTTGACCGACCCGCCCGCTTGCACGCATGTATTGTCGGGGACGGCGCGGACCAGCGTCCTGCTGGCAGGCTCCCAGACCACGAGGTCTGCCCAATCTTCGCCCACCTTGTAGCGGGTTGATTCGACAACCACCAATTGCCCCGTCAAGACATTGGCAACCAGTACTGCGGACTGCTCGCCGCGCATGACGCTGACATCCTTCGCCTCGGCCTCGGTACCGGTGTCGATCTGGCATTCGGTCCTGCCCAGGCAAAACTCCTGATCAAAAGCAAATTCGGTGCTGTCGCTGCTCCAGGATGGGAGATAGGTCGAACGCAAAATGCTATCAGATCGGCCACGGAAGTCGTGCCGGAAGGTTTTGACAACATTAAATTCAGCGTCGACAACATACAATTTGCCCGGTTCCGGATCCGGCCGATCATCTTTCCAACTCATCACCAGCAACTTGGAGTTGGGCGCCCACGTAATGCGCCGCTGGGTGTGGGCCGGTATGCTCAATTCCTTGGCAATCATGTCGGCAGGTTGTGCAATACGGCCAGACACGAAATCAAGCAGCCAATAGGCCACTGTCCCGAGATCGGTATGCGATTCCACCAATGCTAAATTTCCGTCCGGAGACACGGTCATTTTCTCATTGCTGTGGTTGAGGGGATGGGTATCGAGCAACAAGGTCGGTGCCGTGCCGTCAAGCGGATACTTGCTGATAAAGTGACCCTGGCGAACCACCACGGCACGGCTGTCACCGGTGACAAACAGCTGATCGGGCAAAGGTCCCCATTGTGATCCTTCTTTCGGCAAATGGGCCAGCAGCACCTTGTTTTGGGCTTCGCCATCCATGATCCATAATTCGGTGTCAGCGCTGCCGACGATCAGGCGCGCAACGACCGTGCCATCACGCGATACGGCGTTATTGTTCCGGCTCGTACCTGTAGAAAATAACAATTTTCGCTCACTGCCGTCGGTCCTGAGCGAGTACAAGCCCTGCTCGCTGTCGTTCTGCGTAAAGCCGGTGTTAGCGAAGAAGTGTTGGTCGTCGCTGGAATAGCGTGTTGTGTCTCCCGTCCATGCCGCGTTCCCCGACAATTCGCATGTCAGGTTGGAGACCCGTGCAAACGGCGTGTCGAGCGCCTGCTAAATCGACGCGCGGTTGGTATCGAGCGTCACGGCGGCGCCCCCCAGCTGAGTGCCCGCCAGGTCCAGCACGCGCATCTGATACTCGCCATCGGGTACCAGGCTGCCACGCTGTCCCAGGCCATCCCAGCGCACGGCGCCGTTGAGCTGGTTCTTGAGCGCGTCGCCGCTGAAGGACCGCACCACTTTGGCGCTCTTGTCGAGCACATTGACGGTCACGTCGGCGGCCGTTTTAAGACGGAATCCGAGCGTCGTATCATCCTTGACGCCATCGCCATTGGGCGAAAAATAGCGGTTGGTGACGGAAAAATCGCCGTCTTGCGCGAGCATGTCGCGCTTGGCAGTATTGTTGGCCTTGGTTTTTTCAAGCACGGCATTCTCGGGATCGACGACGATCGTGATCGACCGGGTTTCTGCGGCCGTGCTGCCCGGCGCCTGGAACGTGAGCGTCTGCGCGCTCAGCCCGGCAAACACGGGGATCAGCTGGTCGGCGCCCAGCTGGCTGGCGCCTTCAAAGGCGCGCACCACGACATTGGTGGCGCCCTGCTTGCCCAGGTTGGCGAGGGTGGCTGAAATCGTGAGCGCGTCGCCCGGACGCGGCAACTCCGGCGTGACCAACAGGTCGCCGCCTGCAATGGCCAGGTCCGGCAAGCTATTGGCGCTGACGACGATGAACGCTTCGTTATCGTCGCGCGAAATATCGCTCAGTTTCGCGGCCGGATCGGCGACGAAAAACACCAGGTGATCATGCGCATCCGGATAACGCGTCCAGGTGGTGGTTACTGGCACGGACTGGCCGGGCGCGATCGAGGCGATGCTCTGCAGCGCGCCGATCAGTTTTCCCGCGGCGGGGTCGCCGTCGTAGAACGCGACTTCCACATTGGCCGCGGCGGCGGTGCCGCTGTTGCGCACCACTTGCGTCAGCGTGACCGCCGCGCCTTCGAGCACCTCGGCCGGGTTGACGGTGAAGTCCTTGAAATTGACGGTCAGATTGATGCCAGTGGTCTTGAGCACCTGGAACGGCAGTTGTGCCAGGTTATTACCCTCGTCCGTCTCGGCAAGCAGGTTATCCGGGTCGAGCTCCACCTTGAAACTGAGCTTGCCTTCCATGTCGGGCAACCAGGCCACGTCTTGCACGGCGCTGGCGCCGGCGGCCAGCTGCAGCGTGCGGCTGGCGACTTCCACGCTCTTGTCCGGGCCGACAACCGAATAGCGCACCCTGAACGGGGGCGAATCCTGGGTGCCGGCATTGCGAATAGTGGTCTTGAAATTGGCGTCCGCCCCAAAAAAAACGGGATCGTGGGCGATGCTGGTCTTGGTGGAATCGGCTTCCACGTCGAGCCCCGCGGCCGTTTCGACCAGCACGGTAACGCTGTTGTTGGTCTTGTCGGCTTCGCTGACGGCGTTGTCCGGGTCGATGACGATCAGGTAGCTGGTGACGCCGGGCCGGGTCACGCTGGCCGCAAAATTGACGACCTGCTGGGTGCGTCCGAGCAGGTTGATGATTTTTTCGCCGACAATCGGCGCACCTGGCAAGCCGCTGTCGCGCAAGACGATGCGCACGCTGGCGGCGTCGGTGCGGCCGATGTTGGCCACCGTGGCCGAAATCGACATCACCGTCGGCAGCCGGGTCGGATGCAGCGGCGTGGCGCTCACGTCCGACAAATTGATCGACAGTTCGGTCGCGGCAGGCGCGGCGCGCACCGACAAATTGAGCTGGGCGCGATTGTCGGCCTTGGTCGCTTCCGTGAGCAAGCCGTCAGGATCGACCTTGGCGACGATGGTGTGAACGCCGACCTTGTCCAGCGTATTCCACAAGACCTTCAATTCCACGCTGTCACCCACGAGCAGGGCCGGCACATTCAGGTCGGCGCCGATCTGCTGGCCGCCACTGGCGGGGTCGCCATCGTACACGCGCGCCGAGCCGGGCGGGGCCGACGCGGTGCCACTGTTGCCAACCTTAAACGAGAGCACGACCTGCTGGCCGTCGAGCGGCGCGACAGGGTTCGCCTTGAGCTCGCCCGCGGTCCAGTTGAACAGGCCCGAGCTTTTCATCAGGCGCACCGCCAGCGCAGTGGAATAGACGCTGCCATCCCAGCTGCCGTCGCTCTGTTGCGAGGAGGTGATAAAGGCAATCGCCGCTTCGGCGCGGATCTGGCCGAGCGCGTTTTGGGTCAGCAGCGCGGCCAGCACATTGGCCGTGTCGTGCACCGTACTTGCCGCTTCGCCGAAGCCGCCGTCGCTTTGCTGGCGCGTGGCCAGGAAAGCGATGGCTTTTGTATACAGCGCAGGCGCGGACGCGCGCCCTTTGAGCGCCAGCAGCACGGCCGACGACACGGCGGTGCGCGACGCGCCACCCACGTTGTTGCCCCAGCCGCCATCGGGATTCTGGTGCGCGACGAGGAACGCGGCAGCGCCGTCGAGCTTGCCGCTGGCCGTACTGCCTTCAAACGGCAGCAGCGCTTGCAAGGCAAGCGCCGTGTCGAGCGCATTGCTCTGATAGCGCGGGGCCACGCCCCAGCCGCCATCGGCGTTTTGCATGGCCACCAAACGCGCCGCCCTGTCGCCCGGCGCCACACCTACCGCCGTCAGCGTGCGCAACTGGCGCGCCAGGTAATCGGTATTGGCCGGCGTCTCGGCGGCGATCCAGTCGAGCGCGCGCCGGCGGCCTTCAAAGGCCCCGGCGCCAGGTTCGGACAGCGTCTCGATGACCACTGCACTGTCGCGCATGGCGGTAAATGGATTGTCTTTCCAGAAACCTTCGGGCGCCTGGCGCGCGCGCAGCCAGTTCAAGCCCTCGCTGGCATTGGCGGCGCTCTCGCGCGCCGTGGCGGGCGTACCGGGCATTACCACGGTGTCGCCTTTTGGCTCCAAATACGAGCTCACCAGCGCGCGCCCGCCGGTGAGCACCGCCAGGCGCGCGGCCACGGCCTTGCGTACATTGTTGACGGCCGCGACGTCGGCATCGGTCGCCTCTTTTCCATCGCGCGACAAGAGCACGAAGGCGAAGCGGAATTCTTTCTGCGAAGTGGCGGCATCCGGTTCGCGCGCGCCTTCGGCGGCGATCACGTCATCGATCGCGATCATGCGCTTGCTGCCGCTGACCGTAACATCGTTTTGCGGATATCGGGTTTTGTCGATTTCGGAATTGGTGATCAGCATGAAGGGAGGAACTTCCTCCTTGCGGTACATGCCCATCAAATACAGGTCCAGCGCACTGAAAAACTGGCGCCCGGCCACCGAGGTAAAGGTACCATTGCCGTTGTCGCGCCACTGATTGCCATACTCGACCGACGCGCCGGAATCGAGCAGAAAGCTCCAGTGCGACTTGTCCTTGCCCAGCAACTCTTCGCTCAGCTCGCCGTTGGGCAAGCGAATGCGCGTGTTGACGCCCCATTGGTGCATAAATTCGTGGGCGAAGGTCTGCAATACCTTGTCGAAACGCGCATCGTAGGGATTGGTCACGTAGCGGCTGAGCGCAGCCATGTCGATGAAACCCTGCAGCTTGCCCTTGCTGCCGAACATGGCGCTATTGTCGTACAGCGGCATGCCCAGGCCCTTGACCTTGTTCTGGGCGCTGGAGTGGAAGGCGATTGCCTCGCCGGTGTTGAATTCGAAGTTGGTAAACACCACGATGAAGTCGTAGCGATCCTGGTGGGTGCGGAAAAATTCCTTGGCGATGACGGTGCGCGGCTCATAGTTCGGGTTGCCGTCGGGCAGGTTTTCGTCGTAGCTGCCGGACAAGGTCATCAGCGAAATATCAGTCTTGTCGCGCTGAAAGCGCGCCTGGAAGTTGCCGGTGTTGGGGACCGCTGTCGGTGGCGGAAGCTCCGCGCGCGCCACCAGCGGCGCGAGCATACAGAGCAACAGCAAAGAAAGGGTAAAACCTAGCCTGGCAAGCGATCGATCGACCATGGATATTTCTCGAAGAGATGACCACGCTGGCCCGGGCGGCTGGCGTGTCCTGCAATGCAAGGTGGATTAGGGCTTGCGTACGGGGGTGGGCGGCGCGACTGCATTCGCGCCCTGCGCCGTCAGCGTGACCTGGACCGGGGGCTTGACCGCAGGGGCCGCTCCGGCGCTGGTGCCGAAGCGCTCGATCCGGGCAGGAGCACTACCCTGCCCTTTGTGCATCCAGACCATCTGGCTGCCGGCGCCGGCCAGGCCGGCCTCTTCGAGGATCAGCTTGCCCGGCAAGATTTGCCTGAGCAGCGCGCGGGTGCGCGGCACGGTGTCGCCAACGCGCACGGTAACGAGCTGCTGGTCGGGCATGGCAAAGACGGCGCGGCCGTCGGCCTGGCTCAGGGCGAGCAGCTTGATTTGTTCCAGCGCAACCACCGTGACGGCGCCGTGCAAGGAAACAGGAGTTGCGGGCGCATTCGCCGGGCGGGCGCTTGCCGTTACCGGGCGAGAGGTTTGCGCGGCAGCGAGGCCGGACAGGCAGACAAGAGTGGCAAACAGAGTCACGATACAGGTGCTTGGCATGGTTCCAATCGTTCGAACAAGCCAATCAGAGCGCGTTGACATGTTGCTATTTATTTATGATCGGAGACTTTAACCGCAATTACATTTTGTAACAGCAAGTATCTGTTTTTTGTGCAAAAAAGATGACTAGTTCGTTGCGAAATGGAATGTGCAAGGGGATTGTTAGAACTTTGCAACTGTTTTCAGCCTGGCGCATGGCGTATAAATTTTTTTTCAGAAATGCAACGGATGGGGCTTGCCCAGCCGTTAGCCTAAATTTTGCATAAAAAAGGGCAAGAATGCCGTAAGTGCTTGACAAAATGTGAGTATCTCGAAACACAGTTCATCAAAACGAACGCCACCTTGCCCGACATAAATTCTACTTCAGAACAGCTACGTTTTCCATCCATTCCCGGTCATACCATTCGTGCCAATTTTGACGGCGGCGGTTGGTCGTCCGACCTCGGGCCGTTGCTGCTTCGTGGTTTCGATCGTCAGATCGACCTGACCGAGCGATTGACGCAAGCTTCGGCCGACACTCGGCACGCCAGTTACGTCACGCATTCGCACTGCACGTTGCTGGCCCAACGCATCGACCAAATCGGCTGCGGCTACGCAGATGGCAATGACGCTAACAGCCTGCGCCACGATCCGATGTTCAAGCTTGGCGCCGGTCGTATGCCGTTCGGTGCGCACGCCGCGCTGGCGTCGGCATCGACATCGACATCGACATCGACATCGACATCGACATCGACATCGACATCGACATCGACATCGACAGTATCGCGCTTTGAGCACGCCACCAGCAGCAAGGATATTTATCGCCTCTGCAAAGCGCTTGTCGAACAATTCATCGCCGGCTTCGCCTATCCACCGAGCAGTCTCATTCTCGATCTGGATCAATCGGAAGATGCGGCGCATGGGCAACGGCCGCTGGCGTTTTACAACCTTCATTGCCGCAGTACCTGTTACTTGCCTCTCATGATATTCGATGGTCAGTCGGGGGCGTTGGCGGCCTCTGTTCTACGTCCAGGGAAAAGCCCGACCTGCGCCGAAAATGCCATGATCATGCGCCGTGTTCTCCCCTTGATTCGCAGGCACTTTCCGGAAACCCACATCCTGGTGGGCGGCGATGGCCATTTCGGCAAGCCGGAATTGATGCAAATGATCGCTGCCATGCCCAACATCGACTTCTTCTTCGGCCTTCCTGGCAACGTCAAACTGCAAGCGTTAGCAGAAAAAACAAAACAACGCGCTTGCGACCTTTGGGCATCGCTGCAAACCCAGGACGTGGGGCCGGAGGCTGTGCGCCTGTGCGATGAATACCAGTTCCCAGGCCAATTTCATGCGCCTGCTATTGCACGCCGCTGCCTACATCCTGCATCAATAATTGCGCACACAGGCACTGCGGCACACCTTGCTATCGCAAGCACAGCCATCGACCGTCATCAACAAACTGTTCAAAATCGCCGTCCAGGTCCGCCAAACAAAACAGCGCATCGTCTTGCATTTGCCAAGCGCCTGCGCGGTTAAGAGCCTACTCCACACCCTCGCCGAACCACTGTTCATCTGCGTGCCGACGAACATCGTCAACTCCTCCTGACAACGATTCGTCCGGTCAGTCGTGGTAAGCGGTAAGCCAGCGGCGTTATATCCGAGCAGCTTCCGCGTCGGCACAATCTCATCCATGTTCAACGCGATGGAGATTGGTCATGAATGGGATAGCCGCAAAACAATCACGTAAAGAAGTGGAATGGCGCCAACGGCTCGCACGTTTTGCCGCGAGCGGTCAGCAGATTAAGTCATTTTGTCAGGCAGAGTCGGTGTCGGAAGCGGTGTTTTATCGCTGGCGTAAGCAGTTGGCGGCAGTGGCCGGGGTGGCGCCGGCTGCCGGCTTCATCGACGCCTGCGTGATGCCACCGGCACCGGCAGTGCCGTCGATGACGCAGTGCGAATCGGCCGGTACAACGCTGCAAGTTCGCCTCGACCTGGGCTATGGTCTGGTGCTGCAGATCGTGAGGCGCTGATGTTCTTCCCCGAAGGTCAAATCCGTGTGTTCGAATACGGTCGGCCGGTCAGCATGCGTCTGTCCTACGATGGCTTGTACGCACTGGCGAAACACACCATGCAGCAGGCCCTGCTGTCAGGCAATCTATTCGCCTTCATCAACCGGCGCGCCAACCAGATCAAGGTGCTGTACTTCGATCGCAGCGGCTGGTGCGTGTGGGCCAAACGACTCGAAAAAGGCCGCCTCCTAAACAATTGGAACACGGTAAGCACGCGTGAAATGGACTGGACCGGTCTGAAGCTTCTGCTCGAAGGCATCGAGCCGAAACGCGTGCGCCGTCGCTACAAAAATTCTGCGCTGACAGCGCAAAATATGAGCCCAAACGCGGGCGCATGAAATACAATTTCTATATGCGAGCCGATCTCGATTCCGCCCAGTCCACGCCTGCAGATGCGCCCGCGCTGACGCCTGCGCAGTTGGTCGATTTGGTCGGCAAACTGGAACGCGACAACATCAATTTGCGCCGTCAAGTCGCATGGTTCCAGCGCCAGATATTTGGTCAAAAAAGCGAGAAGCGCCATCCTGAGCCAGAAGGTGTTCAGGGCGTTCTTGGTGTGGGCTTTAACGCCATTCCCGATACGCCGTTACCGGGCAAGAAAACGACGGTGACCACCCATGAGCGCAAGGCCAAGCCGGTCGACGCTGGCGCCGACGAATCGAGCTTGTTCTTCGATGAGAAGCGGGTGCCGGTGGAGGTGATTGCCGTGCAGAACCCGGACATGGAGCAGCTCTCGCCAGACCAGTACGAGGTGATCGGCGAGAAGGTCACGCACCGCCTGGCGCAGCGTCCCGGCAGCTAAGTTGTACTCAAATACGTGCAGCCCCTGATCAAGCGGAAAGACACGCAGGCCCTCTCGTGCCCGCCCGCTCCGGTCGGCGTGATTGACGGCAGCCGCGCCGACGTCAGCTTCGTCGTTGGCATGGTGATGGACAAATTCGACTACCACCTGCCGCTATACCGCCAACACCGGCGGCTCGACGATGCCGGTATCCGCGTCAGCCGGCCATGGCTGACGCAATTGATGCAATCGACCGTGGCGCTGCTCGAACCCATCTACGATGCGCAGCTCGAGTCGATACGGGCCAGTCGTGTCAAGGCGATGGACGAGGTGCCGATCAAGGCCGGCCGGGCGAGCCCCGGCAAGATGAAGCAAACCTATTTCTGGCCGATCTACGGCGAGCGCGACGAGATTTGTTTCACGCATTCGCCAGGCCGCTCTGGTCAGCATGTAAGCGACATGCCTGGCCTGTCGCCGCCCGACGATGGCGTGTTGCTCAGCGACGGCTATGCCGCCTACTCGAGTTACGCGAAGCAGGTGGGCCTGACGCATGCGCAGTTCTGGGCACACGCGCGCAGGGAAGTATTCGAAGCGAAGGACATCGAGCCTGCGCACGCCGAGAAGGCGCTTGAGCATATCGCCGCGCTGTACGCGGCGGAGGAGCATATCCGAAACAACGACTTGAAAGGCGCCGCCAAGCATGCGTGGCGCCTGGCGCATGCCAAGCCGGTGGCAGAACGCTTCTTCATGAAAATCTACATGGTTGGTAGACCGCGCCACTGCCACTCGTCCCTGTTTTGCCCATCTATCCATGTGCCGACTTTAGCTTGGTCGTTCTCGGTGCGCCATACCAGCCGTGTCTTCAGGGGCAGCCAGCCAGTGCGCAGCCTCGAACGCTGCCAGGGGTTAGCCGCGTGCCCAGCACCGCGCGTGCCGTCAGCGATTGGCCGAGCCTTCAGTATCTGAACGTCTTTTCCGACTAATCAGTAGACGTGGCAAAACGCCTGGTCAGGCCGCTGCGTCTTATGGTAGATCAAATAGATAGCAAGCCGTAAAAAAATGACACCGCTCGTGCTAAGCGACCTCCCAGAGGGGTTGCGCAACCTATAGATTAATAAACTATATGAATGATTTATATAGTTAATATTATTAATCAATCCAATGACTGTGTCGCGATAGGAACGTCGCTTAGATAGACGACTAGATATTCTCAGCATTTGACCGGTTGGACTCCGCCAACATCGTTGCTTGATCGTGCCGCGCTAAGATCGCTCGGCCGGTGGCATGCGCCATAAGCGTCTGCCACAACCCCGACTCAGCATCGGGCTGCTTCCGATTCCGTGACTGCCGCCATAGCAAGGACGGCGGCTTCCCAAACGCCACCATAGCAACGCAAACTCGGAGTTCGTTCGAGCCACCTCCCGAAAACGCAAGCGCCTTTGATGTCTCGTCACACTTAACATTCGGGAATACGTCGGTTACCAGCGCATCAAGCTCGGCCAAACCTCCTGCAATTGCAATTTCCTTTATCGCTGCCGTGGTCTGGCGATTCTCAACGCGGGTCACCGTTCTGACTCGTGCCTTCTCGGCTATTTCCTCACGCTGGGCGAGCACCCGGGCATTATGCGCAGCCTGAGTTGCGGCCTGCTCCAGCCTTTGTTTTTCTATATACGGTGCCGTCCATAATCCAAATGCTGACCCGATATAGTGCGTCGGATGGACAAACACGCCGCACCGATGACCAATCTGGGAAATGGCGGTTACCTGTTTGCTTGAGAGCCAACCTTGGGCGAGCCAGTGCTTAAAAATTTTCTCAATGAAGACATGACCGTGCGCATCCTTTTCCGCGCTCGCGCGCAGCAACGCCTCGAAAACGGGTCCCGCGTTGCCGTGAGCTTCACGGCCTCTCTCCTCCTGCTGCTGCCCGCGCCGCTCGAAAATGTCGTGGGGCAGTTCAATCTCCGCAGTCTCGTCCACGCCCTGCTCAGTCACCTCAAAATTGACGCCGCCAGTGCTGCTAGGACATTCACGAATTAGCCCGTGATATAAGGCCATGCTGTTCAAGTCTTCAACAGCCTTGACGTGTCCTACAGTGAAGGACTCCGTTAGGAATGATGAAAGAAAGTAGGTCTGGCTAGCAAGGGTAAAACTGCGGTGGCCGAAGTGCGTGAACGTTAGGGCCACGAACTCGAAGACGGTTAGATCTCTAATTTTGTTGTAGGACATAGTTTCCGTGATTCATTGCATGGAGAGGTTGAAAACCTTATCGCGGCTGTTCGGCCACTGCGGACTGCTGTTTGCGGGGGGCAGGGTTTGTGAGCGAAGACTGCCCGCCGGGTAAATTGCCGCCAAGGTACGCCACGCGCTGCCCGGCAGCATTTCCACGTCCTGCCACCAACCGCCACCTCCGCGCACGTGATCAGCTTTAGACGACATGATCGCCGCCGGCGATCGTTCTTCGATTCTGAGTATACTCTGAAGACTTAATCATACCGCAGGGACATGCTTTCTCCAAATTAATAGGAGGATGTCCTTGGATCCAGGGTTAGCGTTTGGAAAAGTCTTGCGGGCCGTTCGAACCGAGTCGGGCCTCACCCAGGAGCAACTGGCGCACGCTGCCGGCGTTGACCGCACGTACGTAAGCCTTGTGGAGCGCGGAATTAATCAGCCATCTATCAGGGTGATTTTTCGATTTGCCGCAGCGCTCGGACGCTCACCAACCGAGCTGGTAGGCTTGACCGAGGCACAGGCGAAACTGGATTAAAGTCTCGCTCGCAGCAAGGAAGCGCCCGGCGTTCGCCGGCCATACCGCTCTTGACCACTCCCTGGTCATCGAGCTCTCAAGCGGCGCCGCCGTCGATAGCCGCATATAAAAAGCAACCAAGTCATCTCCTGCATTGAGCGGCCTGATGCACCGCGCGCACCTGTTCGAGTTCGAGGGTAAGAGCTACCGGCTGAAGGAAGCCGCCAGCCGGCCAACTGGGCAGGTCGAGCAAGACGCAAAAACCAACCTGGCCGCGGCAGATCGACATACAATCGGCCTGTCCTGCCACCTACCGCTGGGGCCTTGGCGGTGATCAAGGAAAGAACGAAGGGTGCCAAGAGCATACGGTCCATCGGGCTTTGGAACGGCGAGGACGAGGACGAGGACGACGATGCAGCAAGTATGCTGTCGAGGAATGACGTGCTCGGCCGCACCGATGCGATATCGTTTCGGCTTGAGGTCGAGCCCCGCAAAGACTGGACGCAAGGCTCGGATCTGCTTCGATCTGCCAACCCGTTGTCGTACGTCGAGAAGAAAGTCTTCAAGGACCGACCAGGAGTGGGCTGAATGATCTACCTTCCCAAGATCTTTACGACCCAGCAGGTACCAGAAGCGCGCATGCTGGTGCCGGTGACGGGTACCGGGAAGAAGCAGCTCGGCACCATCATCGTTAGTGTCACCGACAAACCATTCTAGATCGGAAACGCAGCGCATGTAAAGATCGCGAACAATATCGACGTGCGCCTAGTCGACCAGGATTTATTGCCGATGTATGTAGACCTTTAAGACTTCATTCCTCGATGGCACGGCACCTGACCTGTAAGCCATGCCACCTCTCCTGCACTGCGGGACCAGTGCACTGAGCCCCCGCGCGTCACCGTCCAAAACCAATTCGCTGTGCCCTTCCCATCGAGATGATCAGGCGCCCGGGCGAACGCGCATAGCGATTGCGGCCAGACAGGTTGAGAGAAGCGGCGTCTGGGCGGTGGTGGGCAATGACTCGGGTATTCCGGCCGTTTACGTTGGCGCCCAACCCCGGCAGCTTTGCTCCAAGCCGAAAGTCTTTTCTTCGAAGCCACGACTTCGTGCAAATCCTGCCCCATCAACTGGCGGTGACTCACGCACGGGCCGGGCCCGTGGCAGTTCTACAAAGCCCTTCAAGGGCGCTGCAGCTTGCCGTCGATCAAACCACCGCTGCGCCCGAAAAGATAACGTAACGAAAAACATAACGTAAAACGTAACTCAAATGGAGATAGAAATGGGCCGGCATGCGGCAGTGACTTTTGAGCAGGTCTGCGCCGCGGCTGCAGCACTACGGGCCGACGGAACAACGCCTGGCGCTAAAGCGATCCGCCAGATGCTTGGTGACATCGGCAGCTTAGGAACCATCCAGAAACTCTTGTAGCGCATGCTGGCAGAAAAAGCGGGGCAGCCCGTTGCCACGCGCATGCTGCCGCCGGAACTACAAAGGACAATCTTCAATTTTGCCGATGAGGAAGTAACCCGTATTAACAGCGAGCTTGCAGTTGAGCTTGGCAATTCCAAGCGCGATATCGCAGATCTTGCCAAAGATAACGAACAGCTGGGAGAGCGCCCCCTGTGTCAAACTGTTGTGAGACAACTTCATCAGTCTAATTAAGGAAGTTGGCACACATATGGAATTGAACATGACACCAGCAGCAGAACACCCATCAGGCATTACGGAACCGGCATCAAGTGCAGAGGTGGTCGCTGTAGCGAGGCG
>NZ_JAFCWX010000039.1:0-41886 GCF_049897805.1 Massilia sp. TWP1-3-3 | reverse complement strand
TCCCGGAAACGATGTTAGAAATAAAGCACAAGAACGAACCCTAAATTCCACCACAACAACCAAGATCAGGACATAATTTGTTCAAAAAACACACCCGACAAGTAGTCTGACACAGGGGGTGGGCCGCAGGAGCCGAACGGGCCTCAGGTTATGGGATGGTGCCGGGCGCACTTGGAACAGCAGACCGACCTTCAGTCGACTCAGATCATGATGGAGAGTAGGTTTTGAATTCCCGCCACGGAAACAGACCTCTGCAGTGCGCTAGCTGCTGCTTGGTAGGTGGCATTATCCAAAAAGTCTACCTACGACTCATTGCTACCAGCTTACGAGGCAAGCAACTCTCGGAATGGCGCGAAGACTTCTGGGTACAGCGCTGCGAATTCTGCCAACACTATCGCACCCACGGAATTTACAACTGCGTGTGGCCCAACTGCCATAAGCGGCTCCAACATCACCGTAGGGGCTTCGTGGCTGGTGGCGTCATCGTTGTTGAAGCGTCGGACTACTACGCTTCGGTTTCCATTAATGGCGCTGATGCGTAAATGCAGACTGCGCTTGGTGCCTGTGTGATCGCCCTCTGGGTCGAAGGTAAGCGGTACGCCTTCAGCTTCTGGAATCAGTGACTCGGCAAACACGTTGATAACTGGGAAAAAGGTTCGCATTGAACAGAGCATCATGGACCCGAATTTGTGTATGGCTTCGGCGCGACCACGACTATTGAGTTCTGCTATTGAAGCCGCATACGCGAAGAAGGGTCGTGGGTAGCCGTCGGGAATGACCGGTTGCAACACAAAGGTGGCAGCGTCGGGGGAGATACCAAGAGAGATGTATGTAGTGTCGGGAAACATGGTTGTTCTCTGAAAGGTAGAGACAGCATTGTGCTGTCCCTTAGTTGATGTCGTCAGCCTAGGGTTAGAGTCAGCCGCCCTTGCCAATCATGTCGCATTCCTTATACATGTCCAGGGCTTCTCGCCTGCACGTATCGAAATAACCTTCTCCAAGTCTCTCTCTCAAAGCGTAGCAAGTGCTCATGTTCACGCTCGCTCTCTCGACGCACTGCTGTATTGCCTGCTGTTTCCGGTCCCAATCGGTTAGCGGTGGTGGTGGTTCTACTGGCTTTTGCCCTTCAGCGCAAAAAATCGGAGCGATGTTACATGCGCTTTGCGGAAACGTGGGCTTTGGCCCCCTTGGCAGCTGCTCGATCGGCTCGACATTACCGATCACCGGCGGTGTCCTGTTGCATACAAATCCGATGGGAGTAAATACGCAACCGGCCAAAGATGCCTCTTCGACAGCATCGGGAAGATTGCCGGTAATGACTACCCGCTGACAGTAATTGTTACCGTTCTCATCTAGACAGGGGTCGTCGTCGCCATTGTCGTTACCGGATGGGAAAGTGGGGAGAGACGGTGATGTAGAGCTTGTGTCGTTTCCCGCTCCCCCGCCGCCGCCGTAGTCACCACCCCAGTCGTAGTCGTTCCAGTCGTAGCCGCCGCCGCCCGTGCCACTGTCACCCCCGCTACAATCATAGCTGCCGAAGTCGTCATAGCCGCAACCACCGCTGCCATCAGAGATTAATTTTTTGTCGATGCCCGCTTTCAACGTAGGCGCTCCCTTCATCGGGGCATAAATCATCACCATGCGATTGAAGTGCTGAACTTGCTTGTCAATGCGTTTAAGGAAGTAGTCAATGGTATAGACGATGTGCTTGGGCGTCAGCTTGGCGGCTGGGTCGACATGGAAGGTTATCGACGGTGCGCCGTTAGTGCCAGCGAATGCGCCGACATCAATGCCCTGCATGATGGAAGCGGCAACGATTGGGGCGCACGCGACTCTGTGACGGTTTGGCATACACAGGCTGTAGTATTTGTCGCCCTTGGCAATCCAGCTTTCGCTGTTTGAAACCAGATTGGTTGTAACCATCTTGCTGACCTTGCCTGCCTGTACTGGCAAACGCATTACGACTGTCCTTGCTCTTGCAGTCCCAAGAGGCTCCTTGGAAATTAACGGCGGGACCAGCACGGTGCTTCCTCGTACAGGTGGGGTGGCAGAGGCTGTTGCTGACCAGCTAGCGCACAGCATAAAAATCACGGAAAGCGGGGGAAACGTTTTTTTCACAGGAAGATCCTTTTAGGAATGTCAGATGGCTAACGCAGATTATCGTCTTGGCAATCTTTTGCATTGCGACTGGTCAGGTTTGACGCATAACATGCAGGCCCGTAATAGTTCCCCGAATTCTTTCGCATGACTCCGCTTTTTGCGCCTGGTCATGTGGACGCTATAAGCGGAATTTTTTGGAGGCGGTTTGCCCTGCGCTTCCCGTTTTATCGCAATCTGTTTGCGCCTGTAATTTGGGGGCATAACAGTGCCCTGGCACTGAACAGCGTGCTGACAACAATCGCCTACTTTGACCGTCTTGGAATGCCCCGCCTCACATAACCTCAACTACTGGTGTACGACGCGCTGCTTGAACGCCTGGCCGAAGGAGCGGCGGCATGAACCTGCCGCCTGAACGCATTGCAGCCCTGTGCGACAGTCTGAACCTGCCGTTCGTGGCCCAAGGGTATTGTGCCGCCATCCAGAAAGCGGCCAAGCAGGAAATGGCCTACAGCGACTTCCTGGAGTGGCTGCTGAGGGAGGAAGCGGCTGGGCGCAATGTGAGGAGGCAAAGCACGATGACCCGGCGTGGCCGCGTTAAGTCGCCCGTTCGACCTCCGATACTTTTCTCAGTCCCAGCCACCTACACACGACACGGGCAAGGCACTAGGATTTTTTTTTAGTTTTTGTGCTGGCAGACACGGTACGATGTCATTCCACCCTAACAACACAACCGACCCATGCCCGACATCCAAAAGATGCTCCTTGCCACAGGACTGATTAAGCAGCACTGCGACACATTCATCCTTCGTGCGAAGGTCACAGATTCAGAAGTGGCACGGGCAGCGGCCCATCTATGCCTAACCATCGTTGAACAATTCGACGCCACTAACTGCCTTATTGAAAATCAGATGTCTTCCCACTCGCCCATCATGGTTCGTTCGATGCTGGAAGGCATGGCTGATTTGTACATTCTTGTGGACGATGCTACCCACCTCAACCAGATGGCGTATAACAGCGCCCGAAGTGGTGCAAAAACTTACGAACTGATGGCAACCTTTGCCGAGATGCAAAACGATAAATTGGCATTCGCATCTATCCAAGCCGCCGCCGCTCTGTCCGTAATGGAACGCGACCGGCTGAAAAAGAATGGATTCAGGCCGCAAAAAATCGAAGACAAGCTGACGAAGGCAGGGCTAGGCGACTCATACGCCAGCTACCTGCTTTTGTGCGGATATTCTCACAACGACTTGCAGACATTGCATGTTCGCCACTCTGGGCCACACCTACGCTACCACCACGAAGCCCCGCCCAGCGTAACAACTGGAATGCTGACGATCGCAATCAGGCTGATGACCGAAGCAGTTGTCCTGCTGCCGAAATTCTCAGACATCCCAGAGGAAGAAATGATAGCTGCAAGAGTTCAAATGGATTCCGCATGGGCAGCGGCGTTAGCGTAGGCGCCACACAACAGCGGCGAATTGCATACTTATCGCTTATTTGGAAATTTTGCAGCACCCAAATAAGCAAGTTCTGAATCAGCCAAAACCGCTGGAACCCGCATGCATGCTACGCTGTAGTGGCCTGCCCAACAGGAATCGAACCTGTGACCCTCAGCTTAGAAGGCTGATGCTCTATCCAACTGAGCTATGGGCAGTCTGTGTCGCACGCAGAATGGCGTGCGGAAATGAAAACGGGCTGTCATCTGAATGACAGCCCGTCCTTAATACTTGGTCGGAGTACAAGGATTCGAACCTTGGACCCCCTGGTCCCAAACCAGGTGCGCTACCGGACTGCGCCACACTCCGAAGACGATATTATATGTCGGGTGAAGCGCGGGGTCAAGTTGGTTGTGCGCTCAGGAGAGCATGAGCATCACGCGCTATTTGGGGCAAAAAAATTTCTGATAGCGCAGAGGTTCTATGGGTCCCCGCGTTCGCGAGGACGACGTGGGAGGAGCGGTGGAGCCGGGCTACGAGGTTGAAGGCAACTTATATTGCGCTGCCCTTCGCCTGGCCTTCCGTGCTTCTGTCGTCGTCTTCTCGCTGCCCTTCGCCCTGCCCTCTTACGCCATAACCTTGTCGGCAATCCGGCGTGCAGTCGACTCGGCCTGCTCGGCGCACTTGGCTTCCACCATCACGCGAATCAGCGGCTCGGTACCCGATGCGCGGATCAGCACGCGGCCCGTATCGCCCAGCTCGGCTTCAACCAGTTCTTTCTCGGCCACCATGGCGGCGTTCTTGGTCCAGTCGAATCCGTTCGATACCTTGACGTTGATGAGCGTCTGCGGGAACAGCACCAGCTCCGCGCAGCAGTCTTCCAGCGATTTGCCGCTGCGCTGCAGTGCCGACAGCACCTGCAAGGCCGACACGATCCCGTCGCCGGTCGTATGCTTGTCGAGCGCCAGCAAGTGGCCGGAGCCCTCGCCGCCAAACAGCCAGCCATTTTCCTTCATCACTTCCAACACATAACGGTCGCCCACCTTGGCGCGCGCAAAGCCCACGCCCAGTTCCTTGAACTTGACTTCCAGCGCCATGTTCGTCATCAAAGTCCCCACCGCGCCAGCCACCGGCCCGGTCATCATGCGGTCGCGCACCATAATGTAAAGCAGCTCGTCGCCGTTATAGATGCGGCCCTTGGCGTCGCACATCACCAGACGGTCGGCGTCGCCGTCGAGCGCGATGCCCAGGTCGGCACGGTGCGACAGCACGGCGGCGGCCATCGCCTTCGGTGCAGTCGCGCCGAAGCCGGCATTAATGTTGAAGCCATCCGGACTGGCGCCAATCGAAATCACTTCGGCGCCCAGCTCATGGAACACGTGCGGCGCGATGTCATACGCTGCGCCGTGCGCGCAATCGACGACGATGCGCAAGCCACGCAGGTCCAGCTCGTTCGGGAACGTGCCTTTGCAAAATTCAATGTAGCGGCCCTGCGAATGCTGCAGGCGCTTGGCGCGGCCCATCTTTTCAGGGGACACGCAAATCATCGGCTGGTCGATCGCTTCCTCAATTTCCATTTCCACCGCGTCGGGCAACTTGGTGCCGTGCTTGGAAAAGAACTTGATGCCGTTGTCATGGAACGGGTTGTGCGAAGCGGAAATGACCACGCCAGCGGACAGGCGCAGCGCGCGCGTCAGGTAAGCGACGGCGGGCGTTGGCGTCGGGCCGGCCAGCAGCACGTCGACACCGGCGGCGTTAAAGCCTGCTTCCAGCGCGGACTCGAGCATGTAGCCGGAAATACGGGTGTCTTTGCCGATCAGAACGGTCGGTCGCTTGGACGCGGCGTTGCTGGTCTTGGCCAGCACTTTGCCGGCAGCGTAGCCGAGGCGCATCACGAAGTCGGGCGTGATTGGCGCAACGCCAACGAGTCCACGGATACCGTCTGTACCGAAATATTTACGTGCCATGTTGTGCTCTTCTTAGTAGTAATTAAGGAATTGTGGCTGCATGCCACACTTTCACTGCATCGACTGTTTCGACTACATCATGCACGCGCACAATACGCGCGCCGTGCGCTATCGCAGCCAATGCGCCGCCGATGTTGCCTGCCAGCCGTTGCTCCACGGGCTTGCCGGTGACGGCGCCTATCATCGACTTGCGTGATACGCCAGCGAGCACAGGCAGCCCAAGCGCCTGCTGCATCTTGCCAATGTTGCGCAACAGTGCATAGTTGTGTTCCACCGTTTTCCCAAAGCCAAACCCGGGATCGATGCAGATGCGTTCGCGCTCGATGCCTGCCGCTAACAGCGCGTCCACGCGCTCGCGCAGGAAAGCAGTCACCTCCGCCACAACGTCGCCATACACCGGGTCTTTTTGCATGTCCTGGGGCGAGCCTTGCATGTGCATCACGCACAACGCGCAGTCGCTGCCGGCCACCGCCTCCAGCGCGCCAGGCGCCCTGAAGCCATTAATATCGTTGATCATGTCGACCCCGGCCAGGATCGCTTCGCGCATCACTTGCGGCTTGTACGTGTCAACCGACAAGGGCTTGCCCATGTCGCGCAGCGCATACAACACGGGCATCACGCGCCCCAATTCCTGCTCCAGGGACACTGGCGGTGCACCGGGCCGGCTCGATTCGCCGCCGATGTCGATCATGTCCACGCCTTCGGAAATCATCTCCTCGGCGCGCGAGACGGCAAACTCCAGCGACTGAAAGCGTCCGCCGTCGGAAAACGAGTCCGGCGTTGTGTTCAGGATGCCCATCACCAGGGCGCGCTTTTCAAGCGAAAAGCCGAATCGGCCGCATTGAAGATATTGTCGCATTAGCTTGAAAGGAAGTAGAAAATGGCAGTAGGAAATAAAAAATGCCGTTCAGTTATTGCCTGAACGGCATTATATACTGCTACGGAAAGATTCCGAGTTTGATTAGGCGGGTGCCGTGGCGCTTGGCGAAACCCCGCCCGAACCCTTGTCGCCACCAGGCGGCACACGCTTGGTCAGCATGCCCGTCTTTGGCAGACGCGGCTCGATGCCGGCCATGATGTCGTTGATCTGGTCAGCGTCGATGGTTTCCCAGTCGAGCAGCGCCTGCGTCATCTTCTCGACCTTGTCGCGGTTTTCTTCGAGCAAGCGGCGCGCCAGGGCGTACTGCGTGTCGAGGATGGCGCGAATCTCGGCATCAACCTTTTGCTGGGTCGCTTCCGAAATCGTCTTGGTAGCACCGCCGAAAAAGCCTTCGTTCTCGCTATCTTCGTAGACCATCACGCCCATGCTGTCGCTCATGCCGAAACGGGTAACCATCGAGCGTGCCAGCTTGGTAGCGCGCGAAAAGTCGTTCGATGCGCCGGTCGACATCTGGCCGACAAAGATTTCTTCAGCAATACGACCACCGAACAAAATCGAGATGTCTTCCAGCATCTTGTCCTTGTACCAAGACAGCGTGTCGTGCTCCGGCAACTGCCACGTCAGGCCGAGGGCTGAGCCGCGCGGCATGATCGTGACCTTGTGCACCGGGTCAGCCTTTGGCAGCAGCTTGGCAATAACGGCGTGGCCGGACTCGTGGTAAGCCGTGTTCTTGCGTTCTTCTTCACGCATGACCATCGATTTACGCTCAGGCCCCATGTAGATCTTGTCCTTGGCATCCTCGAAGTCATTCATTTCCACCAAACGCTTGCTGCGGCGGGCGGCAAACAACGCTGCCTCGTTGACCAGATTGGCCAGGTCGGCACCCGAAAAGCCAGGGGTGCCGCGGGCCAGCACGCCAGCGTTGACGTCGGTTGAGATGGGTACTTTGCGCATGTGCACATTCAGAATCTGCTCGCGGCCGCGGATGTCCGGCAGGCCGACCGTGACTTGGCGGTCAAAACGACCTGGACGCAGCAGCGCTTTGTCGAGCACGTCGGCGCGGTTGGTGGCAGCGACGACGATGACGCCGGAGCTCGCTTCAAAGCCGTCCATTTCAACCAGCAACTGGTTCAAGGTCTGTTCGCGCTCATCATTGCCGCCGCCCATGCCTGCACCGCGGTGACGGCCGACGGCGTCGATCTCGTCGATGAAGATGATGCATGGCGAATGCTTTTTCGCGTTTTCAAACATGTCGCGCACGCGGCTGGCACCGACGCCGACGAACATTTCAACGAAGTCGGAACCCGAGATCGAGAAGAACGGCACTTTTGCTTCGCCGGCAATGGCGCGCGCCAGCAGCGTTTTACCGGTACCCGGAGGGCCGACCATGAGCACGCCGCGCGGAATGCGCCCACCAAGCTTCTGAAATTTGGTGGGATCTTTCAGGAAGTCGACGATTTCGTTGACTTCTTCCTTGGCTTCGTCGCAACCGGCGACGTCGGCGAAGGTGACGGTGTTGTTGGTTTCATCCATCATGCGCGCTTTCGACTTGCCGAAGGAAAACGCACCGCCCTTACCGCCACCTTGCATTTGGCGCATGAAGAAAATCCATACGCCGATCAGCAATAACATCGGGAACCAGTTCATGAAAATCTGGGTCAGGAAGCCTGGCTCTTCTGGCGGCTTGACGTCGAACTTGATGCCGTTGTTGACGAGGTCGCCAACAAAGCCCTTGTCCAGCGAGGTAGCCGTCGTGCGCACCTTGGTACCGTCCGATTTGGTGGCCGTGATGCTGGATCCTTCGATCAACACGTCATTGACCTGATGGGACTTGACCGCGTCGAGCAGTTCGGAATAGGCGATGGATTTGGTGGCGCCGCTGCTTGCTGTCGTGTCAAAATTCTTGAACAGCATGAATAACAGCAGGGCAACTACAACCCAGATGGCCGACTTGGAAAACATATTATTCACGAAAACTCCTTCGATGCAGGCGCATCCATTACAGATTTTAGAACGCCGATTTTACTCGTAATAAGCAAGCGGTGCCACGCGCGCCCCGCTGCGGGATCGAAAAAACCACTGAAAATCTGAGCGAATTACTTAATCCACATGCTTTTTCGGTGCTTCCAAGGCAGATATGCGGCTTAGCGCATCAAATATCAAGGGGCAAATTCTCGGAATCTTCCTGCAAGGCTGCATTGGTGGTGGTCGGATTCTTCAATCCTTTTCCAACCAGGAAAATTTCCGACGACTTGTCGCGGCTCGCTTTCGGCTTGATCTGTTTGACAATTTTAAATTCAGCGCGGAACTTTTCGACGACTTGGCTGAAACCCATGTCCTTGAAGCACTTTACTACCAGCGCTCCGCTCGGCTTCATGTGAAATTGCGAAAATTCAATCGCCAGGTCGATCAGGTGTTCCATGCGGGCCGAGTCTGCCGTCGGGATGCCCGACAGGTTGGGCGCCATGTCCGACAACACCAGGTCGCATTTGCGGCCGGCCAGGATGGTATCGAGCTGGCGTAAAATGCGCGCCTCGCGGAAGTCGCCGAGGATAAAATGCATGTCGGCAATCGGCTCCATCGGCAGCATGTCGAGGCCGATAATGGTGCCGTTGATGCCGCCGCCGTCGGCGCCCGCCAGCTTGCGGCGCACGTACTGCCCCCAGCTGCCCGGCGTGCAGCCAAGGTCGACGATGACCTGGCCGGATTTGATCAGCTTTTCGCTCTCGTCGATTTCCTTGAGCTTGTAGGCGGCGCGTGCACGATAACCCTCTTTCTGCGCCAACTTGACGTAGGGGTCGTTAATATGGTCGTGCAACCAGTTCTTGTTTAATTTTTTCTTTGCCATTCGCGTAGAATACTGCTTTTAAAGGATTAATTAAAATATTATGCTAAAACTTACACCCGTCGAGCGCAGCGCACTGCGCGCTGAAGCCCATGCGCTAAAGCCTGTCGTCATCATTGGCGAAGCGGGCCTGACGCCGTCGGTCATCAAGGAAATCTCCGCCAGCCTGGATTCGCACGGCCTGATCAAGGTGCGCGTGTTCGGTGACGACCGGGCGATGCGCACTGAAATTTACGAGAACATCTGTACTGAATTGCAGGCCCACCCGGTGCAGCATATCGGCAAGCTGCTGGTTATTTATCGGCCCAAGGTTGAAGTTGAGAAAGAGCGCAGCAGCAAGTCCGGCAAGGGCATGCGCGAAGTCACCATCGTCAAGGCCAGCGCCAGCGGCACCAAGCGCCCTAGCGTGACCAAGGTGATGATCAAGGGTAACGAGCGTGTGACCGAAGGCGGCACCATCAAGCGCGCCAAGCCACGTCAGAAGAGCATCAAGAAGGGGCAGTTGGGGACGTAATCGGAACACCCACGGATCTGGAAAGGGGCGTAGGGCGGAAAAGGACGTAAGTCCGCATTCCGCCATGCGTCGCCGACGGCTCGTGGCGGAATGCGGACTACGTCCTTTTCCGCCCTACCCTTCGCCTAGGCCACCACGTTTCATCAGGGATTCTTGGCCACCAAGAAAATAGCCAGCACGCTCTGCACCAAATACAACACCATCGACACCCCGTGCAGCATCCCGAACTTGGCCTTGTCCCCTGCCTCCTTCACCTCGGCCATCACGGGCCGCAGGCCAAAATGGCTCAGCAACAAACACCCCAGCATCACACCCACAATGATGTACAGCGTCTTGCGCCGCTGCGCCGTCACGTCTTTCGACGCGGCCAACAGCGCCACCGTCAGCACTGCACACGCCATCGACACCCAGGCCCCGGTGGTGAACATACTCCCCGCAATCACCCCAGCCAGCACACGGTCATGCAGCGTGCCAAACAGCGTGGGCGCCACCAGGTAGCCGATCGTCCACAGGCTGCCCGCCCATAGCGTCACCACCAGCAAGCGCGCCCGCGAGATAAACATCAGATGTACTTGACTTCGAGGATCTCGTATTCGCGCGGGCCCGACGGCGCCTGCACTTCGACCACGTCGCCGGCGTACTTGCCAATCAGGGCGCGCGCGATGGGCGACGTCACCGACACTTTATTCAGTTTAAGATCCGCTTCGTCGAGACCCACGATCTGATACGTGACCTTCTGGCCATTGTCCAGGTCTTCCAGGTCAACGGTCGAGGCAAACACCACGCGCCCTTCGGCGTCGAGCGTGACGGGGTCGATGATCTGCGCGGCGCCAAGCTTGCCTTCGAGTTCGGCGATACGGCCTTCCACGAACGCCTGGCGTTCCTTGGCAGCGTCATATTCCGCGTTCTCGGACAGGTCGCCGTGCGAGCGCGCTTCGGAGATGGCGTCGATCACGATGCGGCGCTCCTTGGTCTTGAGCTGGTGCAGCTCTTCCTTGAGCAGTTCGGCGCCGTATTTGGTCAGGGGGACGGATGAATTCATGTTGTATTCGCGTTTCTACTAAAAAGTGAAAACCACAGAGGCACGCGGCGTTTACAAAACGTGCCGCCGCGCGAACTCTGTGGTTAGAGGTAAAACGTACCGCTTAGTTTAAGGTTTTATGCAGGCCTTGTAAATCATAGACGCGCATCTCGTCGAGATGGCGCATGCCTTCGACGGCAGCCTCCGCACCCGCTATTGTAGTGTATGTCGTGACCCGGGCGGCCAAAGCCGAAATCCGGATCGCGCGCGAGTCCACGATGGCGCTGCGTTTTTCCTCGACCGTGTTGATCACCAGGGCGATCTCGTGGTTCTTGATCATGTCCACCACGTGCGGACGCCCTTCGATCACCTTGTTCACCGGCTGGCAAGGAATGCCGGCTGCGTTGATGACCGCAGCGGTGCCCTTGGTGGCGGCAATCGTAAAGCCCATTTCGTGCAGGTCGCGCGCCACTTTCACGGTGCGCGGCTTGTCCGAACCTTTCACCGACAAGAATACCTTGCCCGATTCAGGCAGCTTGACGCCGGCGCCCAGCTGCGACTTGACGAAGGCTTCGCCAAACGTCATGCCAACGCCCATGACTTCACCGGTGGACTTCATCTCGGGTCCGAGAATGGTATCCACGCCCGGGAATTTCACGAACGGGAACACCGCTTCCTTGACGCTGTAAAACGGCGGGATCACTTCCTTGGTGATGCCCTGCGAGGCGAGCGTTTGCCCGACCATGCAGCGCGCCGCGATCTTTGCCAGCTGCAGCCCGGTTGCCTTGGAGACAAACGGCACCGTGCGCGAAGCACGCGGGTTCACTTCCAGCACATACACGGTATCAACCATTTCACCGTCGCGCAACTGCTTCTGGATCGCGAACTGCACGTTCATCAGGCCGATCACGTTCAGGCCCTTGGCCATCAAGGACGTCTGGCGCTTGAGTTCATCGATCGTCTCTTGCGAGAGCGAATACGGCGGCAGCGAACAGGCCGAGTCGCCCGAGTGCACGCCTGCCTGCTCGATGTGCTCCATCACGCCGCCAATGAAGGTGGTTTCGCCGTCCGAAATACAGTCGACGTCCACCTCGATGGCGTCATTCAGGAAGCGGTCCAGCAGCACCGGTGAATCATGCGACACCTTGACCGCTTCGCGCATGTAGCGCTCCAGGTCGCGCTGCTCGTGCACCACTTCCATCGCGCGCCCACCCAGCACGTACGATGGCCGCACCACCAGCGGATAGCCGATTTCTTCGGCCAGGGCGATCGCCTCAGGCTCGGTGCGGGCCGTGCGGTTAGGCGGCTGGCGCAGGCCCAGCGTCTGCAGCATCTGCTGGAAGCGCTCGCGGTCTTCGGCCGCGTCGATCATGTCGGGCGAGGTGCCCACGATCGGCACGCCGTTCGCTTCCAGATCCAGCGCCAGCTTCAAAGGCGTCTGGCCGCCGTACTGCACGATCACGCCCACCGGCTTTTCAAGCGCGACGATTTCCAGCACGTCTTCCAGCGTCAGCGATTCAAAGTACAAACGGTCGGACGTGTCGTAGTCGGTCGATACGGTTTCAGGATTACAGTTGACCATGATGGTCTCGTAGCCGTCTTCGCGCATCGCCAGCGCCGCATGCACGCAGCAGTAATCGAATTCGATACCCTGGCCGATGCGGTTCGGGCCACCGCCCAGCACCATAATTTTCTTCTTGTCGGTGGGGTTCGACTCGCACTCTTCATCATACGTTGAATACATGTACGCCGTGTCGGTCGAAAACTCCGCCGCGCAGGTGTCCACCCGCTTGTACACGGGACGGATGTTCATTGCATGGCGCGTTTCGCGCACTGCTTTGTCGGTGGTGCCGAGCAGGAAAGCCAGGCGGCGGTCCGAGAAGCCTTTTTGCTTCAACTTGTAGAGCAGCGGCTTGTCGAGCATCTCCAGCTTTTGGGTGTCGAGCCACAGTTCAATGTCAACGATTTCCTTGATCTGGATAAGGAACCATGGATCGATGCGGGTCAAGTTATGCACTTCTTCGAGCGTGAAGCCCTGTGCGAAGGCGTCGCCCACGTACCAGATGCGGTCCGGGCCGGGTTCGCCAAGTTCTTCTTCGATCTTTTCGCGGTCGCGCGTTTTTTCGTTCAAGCCGTCGACGCCCACTTCCAGGCCGCGCAGCGCCTTCTGGAACGACTCCTGGAAGGTGCGCCCGATCGCCATCACTTCGCCCACCGATTTCATCTGGGTGGTCAGGTGATGGTCGGCGGCAGGGAATTTTTCAAACGTGAAGCGCGGGATCTTGACCACGACGTAATCGATCGACGGCTCGAACGACGCCGGCGTCGCCCCGCCGGTGATCTCGTTGCGCAGTTCGTCGAGCGTAAAACCCACTGCCAGCTTGGCCGCGATTTTCGCGATCGGAAAACCGGTTGCCTTGGAGGCCAGCGCCGACGAACGCGATACGCGCGGATTCATCTCGATGACGATCATGCGACCGTCTTCCGGGTTGATCGCGAACTGCACGTTCGAGCCGCCCGTGTCCACGCCGATTTCACGCAGCACCGCCAGCGAGGCGTTGCGCATGATCTGGTATTCCTTGTCGGTGAGCGTTTGCGCCGGCGCCACGGTGATCGAGTCGCCCGTGTGCACGCCCATCGGGTCCAGGTTCTCGATCGAGCAGATGATGATGCAGTTGTCGGCCTTGTCGCGCACGACTTCCATCTCGTACTCTTTCCAGCCGATGAGGGACTCTTCGATCAACAGTTCCTTGGTCGGCGACGCTTCCAGGCCGCGCTTGCAGATGGTCTCGAATTCTTCTTCGTTGTAGGCGATGCCCCCGCCCGTGCCACCCATCGTGAACGATGGCCGGATGATGGTCGGGAAACCCATCTCGCGCTGCACCACCCACGATTCTTCCATCGTGTGCGCAATGCCGGAACGGGCCGAGCCCAGGCCGATTTTGGTCATCGCCTGCTTGAACTTGGAACGGTCTTCAGCCTTGTCGATGGCTTCGGGCGAGGCGCCGATCAGCTCCACGTTGTACTGCTTGAGCACGCCGTTGTTGTGCAGGTCCAGCGCGCAGTTGAGCGCCGTCTGGCCACCCATGGTCGGCAGGATCGCGTCGGGGCGCTCCTTGGCGATGATCTTCTCGACCACCTTCCAGGTGATCGGCTCGATGTAGGTCACGTCCGCCATTTCAGGGTCGGTCATGATCGTGGCCGGGTTGCTGTTGACGAGGATGACTTTGTAGCCTTCTTCGCGCAGCGCCTTGCACGCCTGGGCGCCGGAATAATCGAACTCGCAAGCCTGGCCGATGATGATCGGGCCTGCGCCAATGATTAAGATACTTTTAATGTCACTACGTTTTGGCATTTTATTTTTTCTCCGCGGCTTGCATCAGACTGATGAAGCGGTCAAACAGGTAACTGACGTCGTTCGGTCCAGGCGAGGCTTCAGGGTGGCCCTGGAAGCAGAAGGCTGGCTTGTCAGTGCGGGCAAAGCCCTGCAGCGAACCGTCGAACAGCGACACGTGGGTCACGCGGCAATTGGCCGGCAGCGTGGCGGCATCGACCGCAAAACCGTGGTTTTGCGACGTGATCATCACCTGCTTCGAATCGAGGTCCTGCACCGGGTGGTTGGCGCCGTGGTGGCCGAACTTCATCTTGAGCGTCTTGGCGCCCGAGGCGAGCGCCATGATCTGGTGACCCAGGCAGATGCCGAAGGTGGGAATGCCGCGCTCGATCAGTTCCTTGGTCGCTGCAATGGCGTAGTCGCACGGGGCCGGGTCGCCCGGACCGTTGGCCAGAAAAATACCGTCCGGGTTCAACGCGAGCGCGTCCGCAGCGCTCGATTGGGCCGGCAGCACGGTGACCTTGCAACCGCGTTCGGTCAGCATGCGCAAGATGTTGCGCTTGACGCCGTAGTCGAAAGCGACCACGTGAAATTTGGGATCGGCCAGCTTGCCGTAGCCTTCGCCCAGCGTCCATTCGGTCTCGGTGAATTCGTAGGCCTTGGTGGTGGACACCACCTTGGCCAGATCCATGCCCGTCAGGCCCGGGAACGAACGCGCCAGCTCCAGCGCCTGCGCGGCCGACGGCTCGTTGCCTTGCGTGCCGACCAGGATGGCGCCGCTCTGCGCACCCTTCTCGCGCAGCATGCGCGTCAGCTTGCGGGTGTCGATGTTGGCGATGGCGACAATGCCTTCAGCCTTCAGGTAGTCCGACAGCGATTGGGTGGAGCGGAAATTGGAAGCGATCAGCGGCAGGTCGCGGATGATCAAGCCTGCAGCATGCACCTTGGACGACTCGACATCTTCCGGATTGATACCGGTGTTGCCGATGTGCGGATAGGTAAGGGTGACAATCTGGCGCGAATAGCTCGGATCGGTGAGGATTTCCTGGTAGCCTGTCATCGCCGTGTTGAACACGACTTCTCCGGTGGTGTGGCCGGCGGCGCCAATGGAAATACCTTTAAATATCGTTCCGTCTGCAAGCGCAAGGATGGCTGGAACGGAAGGGCCAGAAAAAAATGGCGGCAAGGGCAACTCCTGATAAAGTTACCGTAGCTGCGCCACGTCAGACCGACGACCATGCATCCTGAGCCGCTTGCGCTCAAGGGTTGGTGTCATTTTGAATGAGGGATGTGTGGGAAGTCGCTACGGTATATGGTGAATGGCTAAACCTCCGAATTATAGCGCAAAGCGCCCTCCCCGGCAATCACTGCGGATGGCTGCAGCGCAGATTTTTCAGGTTTTTACAGATGCGATACAGATTCAATAACACGACAGGAAAATATGACTACCTTTGGCAGAGACACCCCGATGGACCGCCCCAACCCGGGCGGCCGCGCAGCCGTATTCGTGCCAGGCATTGATGCGGAGGAAGCTGTCGCCACGGCATTGAAGAACGGCTCCGGCATGGTCGGGTTCGGCAACACGGATGGATCGGTGACTGTCTATTTTGAAAATAACAAATTCAACGACTCGGCGCTGCACGCATGGCAAAACAAGGTCTTCAAGGCATACGACCGCATGGTCAAAGGATCGCCCACGGTAAACAAGCTCACCTGCGACGCCGCCAATATCGTGCAAGTGGGTTTTATTGAAGGGCCGGAAATTCTGGTGCGCGACATGGACGCGCTAAGCGAATGGCTAAAGCGCACCAACGCGCTCGATTCCGCGCCGGCCGGCCCGGAAATTCACGCCTGACTCTGATGCCCATGCGTGCATTCGAACGACGCATGGCAGCCGTAGGGCGGAAAAGCGTGCAACGCGCATTCCGCCATGCACGCGTGTCGACGGCTCCTGCCAAGAAACAGACCGCCAATACAAATCCGTCTTAAAGCCCCAGCGCCGCAATCCCCGCCTTGGCAATTTGCGCATCCTGCTCCGACTTCACGCCCGACACGCCCACCGCACCGATCACCTGCCCGTCAACCACCACCGGCACGCCCCCTTCAAGCATGCCCTCGATATAAGGCGCCGTCAAAAACGCCGTGCGCCCGTTATTGATGATGTCCTCATACACCTTGGTCTCGCGCCGCCCCATGGCCGACGTCTTGGCCTTGGCCGGCGCCATATGCGCCGAAATGGGCGCCGCACCATCGAGGCGCTGCAGCGCCAGCAAGTGACCGCCATCATCAACGATGGCAATCGTTACCGCCCAGTTATTGGCCAGCGCTTCGGCTTCGGCGGCGGCGGCGATTTTTTTCACGTCGGCGGCGGTGAGTACGGATTTGGTTTGCATGTCAGTCCTTGTCATCTGGATTAAAAAATGGCGACCGATAAGGCCGCCCAATGTCTGGCACAACCGTCAGCTTATGGCTGCTGGCGCGCTTTCATGAGCTTTGCTTTAATTTGCGGCATCATCGCGGCTGCGGCTTGCTCCCCGGCCATGATCGCCAGGTTGCGGCCCGCAAAGTCGTTACCGCCCATTTTGCCCAGCGCCGGCTGGATGACAATATCGGCATCCTTGAGTTCATAGTGATTCAAGCGCTGGCCCATGATGCTAAAGGTCTGCAACAGCACTTCAAGCGAGCTCACTGCCGCCTGGGCGTCGGTCTGGGTCGAAATATTCACCGCGATGATGAAGTCCGCGCCCATCTCGCGCGCAAAACGGACCGGGACCGGCGCAACGAGCCCGCCGTCAACATACTGATGTCCTGCGATGGTTACAGGCTGAAACACGCTTGGCACCGACGACGACGCGCGCACCGCCTGGCCGGTGTTGCCCCGTGCAAACAGGATCGGCTGGCCATTGGCCAGGTCGGTCGCAACGGCGCCGAACTTGAGCTTGAGCTTTTCCATCGGCACGTTCTTGACTGCCTTGTTGACATAGGTTTGCAGCGCTTCACCCTTGAGCACGCCCGACGACTTGCCGAACAGCGGCAGCGCCCAGTCGGAAATGGTCGCCTCATCCATTTCCATGGCGGTCTTTTGCAGCGCGAAGCCACTGTTGCCCGCCGCGTACATGGAACCGACGACCGCGCCGGCGCTCGTGCCAACCACGATTTCCGGGTAGATGCCCTGCGCTTCAAGCGCCTTGATCACGCCAATGTGGGCAAAGCCGCGCGCGGCTCCGCCGCCGAGCGCCAGGCCAATCCTGATTTTCTTTGGTGGCAGCGGTGCCGGCGTGGCCACCACTGGATCCGGCGCCTTTGGCGGCGGGGTGGAGCTGCAGGCGGCCAGCATTGCTGCGATGGCGATCAGGGCAAGACGACGTGAATACATGGAGAGGGCCGGGAAAAGATAAACGAACGCGATTGTACCTGCAAACGTTTATAAAAGCCTGGCGTGGTTATCATCCTGTCATAATAGACGGAATGATAATTGAAGAAATTATGAGATGTAAATCGCTCGCCGCGACGGCCTTGCTCAGTGTGCTGGCAAGCGCTGCGCATGCCGAAGGCAATTACGCCAACATGAAAATGTATTTCATCCTCTATGCGATGATCGCGCTGGCGATCATGGCTGGCCAGGCGATTTATATTCTTTGCCTGGCCGGCGCCACCGCCACCCGCAAATTTCTGTGGGTGCTCGCGCTGGCCGGTGTCGATGCGTTCGCCATATTTCTGCTGTACTTAGTGACCTTGGAATCGCGCGCGATCGATCCTGAAGGCCCGTTCGGCTATATTCTGGTCGTCATGCCGGGCTCTATATTTGTTGCGTATATCAAGAACTACCTCGCCAACAAGGCCGACAATGCGTAAGCAAGTTTGATGATTCGCTCAACACAGACGCGCTGGGACCGCGCGGCAGGAAGCGAGAAATCTTGAACGAATGGTCATAGTGTTGTCATGACACCCTTTTAGAATCGACGCACTCAACAACGGGAGCGATACGATGACAATGAAGGCACATGACCGCAGCACACTACCCCAGCTGCGCGCAAGCGCGGTTGCTACCGCAGTTGCCACCGCAGTTGCCACACTCCTGGCCGCATGCGGCGCCAACGATTCCCCAACGCTGGCCACGCTGGACGGCAAGCCCACCCTGATCGCCGCCCACCGCGGCGCCAGCGGCTATCTTCCGGAAGAAACGCTGGAAGCGTACGCGATGGCGATCTCGCAGGGCGCCGACGCCATCGAGCCGGACGTCGTGTCAACCAAGGATGGCGTGCTCATTGCCCGCCACGATCCCAACCTGGCCTACAGCACCGACGTCGCCTTGCACCCGGAATTCGCATCGCGCAAGCGTACACTGAAGGTCGACGGCGAGGTCCAGGAAGGCTGGTTCGCGGGCGACTTCACACTCGCCGAAATCAAGACCCTGGGCGGCATTGCCACCGACGCGGAACGCCCGCAGCAGTACAACGGCACGTACAAAATCGCCACGATCCAGGAAGTGATCGACATGATCAAAAAGAGCGGCCGCACCATTTCCATGTACCCGGAGACCAAAAACCCGAGCTTTCACAAGGCGCAGGGCTTGCCGCTGGAAGACAAGCTGATCGCCCTGCTGGCCGGGGCCGGCTGGAGCGGCAAGGATGCGCCGGTGTTCGTGCAGTCCTTCGAGCCTGGCAGCCTGAAGTACATGCGCAGCAAAGGCTCCACCTTGAAAATGATTCAGCTGATCGATGCCGACGATGTCGACCTGAAGACCGGCGCACTGACCTACGCGGCGCCCTACGACCGTCCTTACGACTGGACGCTGGCGGGCGAGTCGCGCCTGTTTGGCGCCATGGTCACGCCTGCAGGGCTGGCAGAGATCAAGACCTATGCCGACGGCATCGGGCCATGGAAGCGCTACATCGTCAGCGTGAAAGGGACTGTGGGGGCCGACGGCAAAGTTGTGGATGTGAACGGCGACGGCAAGGTCAACGAGACCGATACGAGCACCATGGCGCCGAGCACGCTGATCGCTGACGCGCACAAGGCGGGGCTGGTCGTGCATGCCTACACCTTTCGCAACGAAAAGCGCCGGCTGGCGATGGATTACAAGGGTGATCCCAAGCTGGAATACAAACAGTACTTCGGGCTTGGACTGGACGGCTTGTTCTCGGATTTTGCCGATACCGCGCTGGCGGCGCGCGCCGAGTTCATGAAGGAAAAGGGTCTGTAAGGACTGTCGTCAGCGCAGCTGGGAAGGCATTGCGTTTTCAAATATGCAATAATATTTGTTGATACAATCACGGGTCGTCGCTGACCCAACCATCATGCGTCTGTACTGTTTATTCCCTATCACTTTTGCCTTGATCACCAGTGCTGCACACGCAGGTATCGAAAACGCCCGGGAAGCGTATGAGCGCAAGGATTACGCCACTGCGCTTGCCGAGTTCCACGTACTTGCCAAGCGTAACGATACCGAGGCCCTGTCGATCCTGTCGATTATGTATCTCAACGGCGAAGGCGTTCCACGGGACGTGCAAAAAGCAATTGAATACGCAACGAAGGCGGTTGAAAAAGGCGACAACGGTGGTCTCAGCTTGCTAGCGGCGATGTACTTGTCTCCCAAAGCGGGGCTACGGGATAGAGCAAAAGGCTTGCAGTATCTTCGCACCGGCGTAGCAAAGGGTGAACTGAACAGCCTCGTTCGTATGGCGGACCTGATGTTGGAAGGTGTGCAAGTTCCCCAGGACTTTGATAGCGCTTTCAACTACTTGGAGAAAGCGGCGAACAGGTACGATTCGGTCCCCGCAGCGCAGGGCCTGGGGCAAATGTACGAATACGGCTTGGGACGGCCCATCGACGAGGCAAAAGCGCTGAAATGGTACCGGTCCGTGCCGAAAACGTCGACTCGCCCGGTATTGGCGGAGATCGCCGGTGTGTAGGTGCGGCAGGCGGCAATCATGGTGCGCAATCCATGCCGTCCGCAAGACCTCGCCGATGCGGTCGCGCTGTATGACGATGCCGTCAAAGCCGGCAATGCCGAAGCAATGAATCGCCTGGGAAAGCTCTACGAAACCGGCAAGGGCGTCGCGCAAAATTATGTTACCGCATCCGTGCTATATGAGCGGGGGGCCGACGCCGGCTCGGCTGGCGCCATATACAGTGGCGCTCTCCTTTTCGAAAAAGGACTGGGGGTCAAGCAGAGCATCAGTGAAGCGATGAACTGGTATCGGGAAGCCGCTGAAGCGGGCCACCCGATGGCGAGCCGGCGCATGGGCAAGGCCTACGATGAAGGCACTGCAGTCGGGATCAATCACGGTTCCGCGGCCAACTGGTATTGCAGAGCCGTCATGAAGGAAGCTGCAATCCTCGCCCACCCTGTTATTGGCCGCAGCGAGCCTGAGCTAGTGCCGGTCCGCCCAGTGGCAGAGCAACTCGCCATGCTTGATCAGTGTCCAGATGACAAATGGGATGATGACCTGGCAGTCGCGCGCGCCATCCTGAGCCGGCAGCTCACGCCCGCCATCAAGGGCGAGGCTGAGCGTCTGTCCAAGAACATGAAAACGACGAACAACATCAGCCAGGTACTTGCCGCGAACCCTTGATCGCACATCGCGCGCCGCGAGCCCGAACAGACTGAAGACCCCGCGTCTGCACCGGTCGGGCCCGGCGCGCACCAGTGTCAATGCGGACGCCGCGCCGGCGAAAATGTGCGCCAGCTTTTCTTGACCGCGGCCTCCCCGCCCTCCGTGCCGCGCGCCAAACAGCGCCTTGCGGGCGATATCGCTTACGGCGCCTGAAATTAGATGCTAGGATGCAAGTATCCTCGCGCCGGTTCAGGATCTAGCAGAAAGGCAAGTGCCAACTGACGCCATCTTCGCAGGCCGGTTGCCGCAGCACCTGTCACTTGGCACGCGGTCTCGCTTGAAGTTGCGCAAAATCTTCCCATCGTATCGCCCGAATCCTCTGTTCTCAAGAAAGTAAGCATGACCAGTTATCGTTTGATGTTGATTGTCCTCCTGGCAGCCGCCGCCGAGACGAATGCCAGTACCTACGTATGGAATCCACAAAAATCGGACAGCGAAAAGCGCATACCCAGGGTAACGCTCTCGAACAAGGCAACGGTGGAGGAAGTCAAGGGTGAGACCATGTTCGATCAATCGATCACGACTAGTACATTGCGCAGCAAACAGAAAACCGTGCTGGTGCACAACGATTTTACGCAAATCGAAGCCGCTTATCCAAATCCTGGCAATGCCTCCGCCGTTTTGGTATCTGACAGTTGCTCGGGGAGTATTTGCGATTGGAAAAATCTGACAATGGTTCTTCCAAGCGGAGGAGAAATCAAGACCTACCGTATTGGCAGCCCAGGCAAGATCACGCTGACGGTGACGGGCGGCCAAGTCGTCGGCGGACAAGCCGATGGCATTCCCGCTGGAGAAGATAAGTATGGAAGCAAAATAACGACGACACGCATGTTTATTCCCGGCGCCGGGTTCGTCGCCTCTGGATTCAAAAACCAGTACGCTAGTCTTGTCGGTGCGCACCCGGATGTCTTTTTTGACGACAAAAATATGCGGGAACCCTTTGCCAAAGCAGTCGGCTTGGATAACTTTCGCGATGTGAGACAGGCGATCAGCGTGGCCAGTCCGGTAACGCTGGTCCAAGGACGTTATATTGTCATGCAGGGCTGCATGCCGCATGATTGCGGTGGTAATTATGCTTTCGTGATGATCGACGCCGTCACGTCCGATTTTTTCTGGGCACGCTTCAATCAGGGAACGAATCGTTATTCTGGCGCCACCCGCAAGATCGATAGCGCCACGATGCGGGACGTTCTTGCCGACGAAGATTTCGGTCAGCGCGAGGACGCGCCGCTCATCATTTCGCCGGCCGGAAAGATCTCATACAAGCCGGCTAAGCATTAAACAAGCATTAACGGCGCGCCACAGGCGCGTCCGCATCCAGCTTTTTCATGGCGTCGGCGACGCCACATTCCAGCCCATGTCCCTGACGAAGTCCTTCGCCAAGTGCCGGTAGCCGGCCACGGTGAAGTGGATCAGATCCTTGGCCATCAAGGGCGGCGACGCTTGCGCCCATTGGTAGGCGTGCCCCTGGCCACCCATCGCATCCTGCATGCTCCATGCAGTGCAGCCGGCGCCTGCCGCCACTTCCGCCTGCACCCGCCCAATTGCAGCGTGGATTTTCGAGAACGCGTACAGATCGACCGCCACGCCGGCGCCGGCAGTTCGGCGTTTGCCGTGCCGATCCCAGACTTTCACTTTCGCTGCGATGCTGCGCAATGCACGGCTTACCGCCCCTTTTTTCTTGCGCAAGTTTTCCGAACGCCGGACCAGCACCCCACGGTCGCCCGGGGCAATTAATATGCAGGCCGCACCCGGAAACACTGTCTTCATATTGCGCACCGAATCGGTGAGCATCGTGCGATAGCTGGAAAGATCGAACGGCTTGCCATTGCCTTCGTTCGTGCCAAATTCAAGCACGACCAGCTGGTATGGACGCTGGGCAAACCAGGTTCTCAGGTAATCAAGATTGGCCAGCTTCCAACTTGCCACCGTGGCACCGGGATAGCCGAACACGTCGAGAACAAACGGCTTGGACTGCGCGGACGACAGCTCGAGGCCATGAAAGCGGAACCGGGCATCGATCAAGCGCAATCGTATTTGCGCCATCGGCCGTTCCGCCACAAGTTCCAGCACCGCCGGACCTGCATTTTCGTGGAGTGTTACTTCCTGTTCGGTATCGCCGTCAACGCTGATGCCCACCACCATCGGGACCTCGGTTTGCTGATACAACAGGCGCACCCGCTCGTAACCAGGCGACTGCGCGTCTTTCCGGACATCCCAGGCCAGGGTGGCGCCGGCCTCATCGCTGAACATGTTCACCAGCGCGGGACCGGGTGCGGCGGCCTGACTGCCGCCCAAGTAGCCCGGCTCATATTTCCATTGCGATGAGACGCACGTTTTGCGCAGTGGCAGGCGCACGCCCGCCTTGCCCATGTTCGCGGGGATCAGGACATTTGGCGCCATGTCTTGCGGCACCTTGAGCAGCTTCACCAGCTCTTCAGTGAAGAAATTTGCGGCCAGGTGGCTGTCGCCCCAGACAGCGATCCGGAAACTGTCGTTCACGGCCACAGGCTTAGGCGATGGCACGGAAGCGGCACCCGGCAGTTCGCCAGTTCCGGGGTCAACCAGTGTCGCGTCCTCAAGCAGGTCCTCGCTGGGAATTTCCATGGGATCGGGGTTTGGCGAGGCCGGGGGGCGTACGGGCGAAGACTTGCCTTCGCAACCCAATTCCTGCAACGGGCTGTGAGCACGGACGGGAACAATCGTTACAGCAGGCAAACGCTGCTGCGCAAACGCATCGATCGGCAGCACACCGATCGAGAGCAATATCAGAAAAAGTGGTGTTCGCATGACAGCCTCCGTGTCGCCAGTAGATATTGGCGAGAATTATGTGATGACATCAATCGACGGGGACGGACACGCCAGCGGCCACCTGGTTGAGGCGGCGCTGCTCTGTTTGCACCTTTTCGATATAGACAGCGCTCGCGGCGCCGCCGCCAAAATAGAAGCGCAAGGCCTTTGCCTCGGACCCGCCCCTAAGCTTGACGCAGTCGCGCAGGATTTCCGCGCCCACCTTCAAACTGACGATCGGATCGATAAAGCTCGACTTGCCGCCATATTTTTCGTAGCGCTTCGCATGAATGACAGGCATTACCTGCATGAGGCCCTGTGCGCCGGCTTCGCTTTGAATATACGGGTGAAAATTTGATTCGATCGCCATGACCGAGATGATCAAATTCGGAGACAGTGCGTAGGCCTTCGAGAGTTTGTCCGCATCGACGATCAGCGCCGCGATCGCCCCCGGCGAAACGCGATATTTGGTGCCCAACCATTGCGCCATTGCCGCCTGGCTCTTCGTTGCCTTGACCGGCTCGGCCGCAACAGGTGATGGATCCGGCTTCGCCGCCACTGCAGGGAAGCCGACGGGCACTGCGGCAGGCACTGCGGCGCCCCCCGCAGGTGCTGCAGCGACTCCGGCAGCGACTTGTACCTTCGGGGCCGTCGCCAGGCCGGGCTCGACAGCTGTGTTGCCGATCCATTTGCCAAGGTGTTCCGGATACGCCAAGGCAAAGACAATCAGCGCCAGCGCCAAGACGCCGATCACTCTCACCAACGTCACTATGTTACGCATTGCAATCATGCCCTACCCTTCACAGTCTTATTGCAGCCCGACCCGTGCACCTGATTGGGCTACGGCACATCCGGCAACATGGGGGCGGAGCGCGCCGGTGCTTCGCCCGATCCGCTCACGCCTACGGCCGTCGGAACGCTGCTCGCCGGCGTGACCAATTTTTCAGCCAGACTGGCGTCCGACACCAGCTCCGGCAACTTGGCAACGGTACCCGGCTCACCACCGGCCGTTACCTGGGCCGCTGCGAGGCGCATGGGACGCGCACCATTTCCGTTTGCCAACATTGTATCGCCCTTTGCCCGGGCGATGACGATTCCACCGGTTGCCAGCTTGATCTGCGCCGTCAGGGCGTGCATGCCTTTCGTTGTCAGGTGTATGCCATCCTTGACGAAGTAGTCGGCGCGACCGGAGGAAACCGCAGCCCAGTTAATCAATTGCACGTTCGGAAATTGCGGCGCCAAGCGTGCGATCATCTCGTTATTTGGCGCTGTCCAACGGCGATTCGCATGCACGTTGATAACAATGACGGCCTTGCGATCCGCCAATTCACCCAACAGGGTCCTGAATTGGGCTTCATCTATATAGCCATTCGTGCCGAGATGCAAGAGTATAGTCGACGCCTTGCCTGACTTGCCGCGCCACTTCTTTACCACCTTCTGTCCCTGGCTTGCCTGGCGCCCCACCTCGGCGTCGACGCGAATGCCTGGGATGGTCTTTGTCAAGTAGCCTCGCGCTCCCAACAGAACCGAGTCCCCGATGGCGTAGATATCATCGCCACCTGCGATCATTTCGCCGTCATCGTCCAAGTCTTCCGGCGCCGGTTCCGGCTGGGCTGCATTCGCCACCTTTGGCGCTTGCACGGGCGCCTCCAGCGCCGTCAGGGTAGGCACTGCTGGCGCATTGTTGGCCAGCACCGGCAGCGCATTGTGAGAAGAGAACAACACCGCGACGATCGACCACGTCGCAAGCGAATAGGCGAAGGTGCTGTTGACAATCCATCCGTTCTTGAGGTTTTTCGGTTTGAAGCGCTTGGAAGTAACTTCTACCCAACGATACATCAGTTCCGAGAGCACGCCCACGCTCGCCAGTGCGCCTGCGAGCACCACCGGATTCGAAAAATCGGGGAAGGCAAGCAATTTCATCCACACGAAAACGAGCCAATGGACGAGGTAGAGCGAGTAGGAGCGCGAACCAAGCCACTGCGCGACCTTGCACCTCAGTAAGCGTGACAGGAAGAACTGCGGGTCGTTCAACGTGCAATAGGCGAGAACGCCAGTAAGCACCGGCACCAACAGAAAACCGCCGTGATACAAGGCCGGACTGGACGGATTCAATGCAAGCATCATATAGCCGAGACAGGCGATGGAAGCACAAGCGGCCATGCGGCACGACCAGCGCACCACTGGCGCCGCGTTTTGCCGGCTCCAGGGGTTCCAGAATGAGGCAAGCGCGGCCCCTGCAAGCAGTCCCATTGCATGGGAGTCAGGTCCAAGGTAAATCCGGTTCTGATCGGCGCTATCAACATTCAAGTCGTACAGGTACCACATCCAGGCGGTGCTGGCGCAGGCCAGCAGGAGCGCCAGCACGCCCACACTCTTTGGTCGGACCCACCTGTGCATGGCGTACGCAAGCGGCGGCCACAGAAGGTAAAACTGCTCTTCCACGGCGAGCGACCAAAGGTGTTTCAGAACACGCGGCGTATCGTCAAAATAGGCTTGCCTTTCAAGGATTTGCCACACGTTTGACGCATACATCAGTGCTGCGGGCACGTCCGCGCTGAACGCGGCGAATGCCGTTTCGGATATAAAAACCGTCAAGGACGCGAGCACCACCAGCGCGAGCACTGGCGGCATCAACCGTTTAAGCCTGCGGAAATAGAAAGCGCGAAATTGAAAATTGCCGCTTTCGCGGTATTCCTTGAGGAGCGTCGCCGTGATGATGAATCCGGAAATGGCGAAAAACACGTCTACGCCAAGAAAACCGGCGTTGAATACTCCCGTAATATCGCAGTGATAGAGAATGACGGAGACCACCGCCAGTGCGCGCAAGCCATCGAGTTCCGCAAAGCGTGGATGACCCTGATTGATGTGAGAGTAAGACATGGATCCATTCAAATTCAGTTTTTATTCAACGGAAAAGCTTGTGCAAACATGTGGCCGCTGACTTGATAACCTTTGGCCGTCAGATGGGTGAGGTCCGGCTGCATCTGTGGCGGTTTCATCGTGGCCCATCGCAGCGCGCTCCCCGGCCCGCCCATTGCCGCTTGCCAGTCCCAGAATTCACAACGGTGTTCCAGTCCAACCTGCTTTTGCACCTGGGCGATCTGACGGTGAACATTTGCGTACTTCAAAGGGTCAAGCGGCCCGGCATTGCCGACGACGCCCCTGTCTGGCGGCCCGATCAAAACGCAGCGTGAGCGCGGATAAAACTGGCGCAGCCGTCTGAGGTTCGCATCCACGTAGCTGACGTAGTTCTGGCGCGAAAAAATGGGACTGGCACCTTCGTTGGTTCCATACTGGACAACGATCAGGCTGTACTGCAGCGCCACTTCGGGAGCCGCTGAAAAAAAACGTTCTCCTGTAGATGACCAGCTACGCAGCAAGCCGCTTGGCACGCTGAACGAATCTACTATTGCCGCGGGCGCGTCCTGGTAGGTGGGCGCGAAACCATGCACGGTGATTTCGCCCGATACGAGGCGGATCCTGAGCGTCGTCATCGGTACATCAGGCTGTATCTGCAGTACCGAACCCGATGACCGGCTTAGGGAAACGAAATTCTCCACGCCCCCGTCGATCGAAACACCGAGCAAAAGCGAACCGTCAGGCGTCGGCTTTTCGTAAAGGAGCGCCAATTGTTTGACACGGGTCGATAAGGAAGGGAACCGGAAGTCGAGGGCGATCGTGTCGCCCAAGGTTCTTGAGCGCATGCTCAGCAACCCTTTTGAAAAACCGGCTTGACTGCGTTTTTCCTTGAGCGCATAGGCGACCTGCCAACCCTTGCTGGCACAGCCGGCTTTGAGCGGAAGTTGCAGGCCCGGCACTGCCATGCCCGCCTGGATGAATGAGGGTACGGCAGATTCTTTCGGCATCCCCGCGCTATTCATCGCGGCCTGCATGAAATCGCGTGCCGACGTCAGGCTATCACCCCAAACGGCGATGGAAACCGCCGGCGCCGGACGCGCGTCCGGGCGGCTGCTGTGGGTGCGCGACGAAAACGAAGCGCCGTTTCGACTTTCCCTGGGCAATGCTGCATCGAGCCGTACGCATTCCTGCGTGGATGCGATGTTTTCCGCCTGAACTGATAACACCCTCATGCCAAGTATCGCTATCCAGAGCGATTGTTTGTTCATAAACTACATTCTTATTCGTCCAGGGATCATCTCCCCACTGATACACAGCACGCGTGGCAATCGCTACACCTATCCACGCGATACGCCAATATCCTCGGAACCTTCAACTACTTGAAACCTCATCATTTACTCGGGGTGCTGGCTAAATCCATTTAAAAACGCATTTTTAAGATGGAAGTTACAGACCAAATTCTCGTCAGCCGTCCCGAACCGATCGTTTAGCCGCTCTACGGATTTTCAAGGCATGGGAATACCATCAACGACATAAAACAAAATTTTCTCGTGCGGCAATTATATTTTATATTTTGTACAAAGAGTGATTAAAGTTTTGTTACCTTTGGTGATAATTCATCAAGCATTCTTATTCAAACCTTCACGCAATTACGCCATAAGAGAACGGGGGCTGAAATTGTCCGCCAACTGCTTGCATCGGCGCTAAAACGTCGCCTCCAATACCGACTCTGCCTGGCACAAGGACTTGACCTCCTGCCTGTTGGCGGCAAAGCGCGCCAGCCGCTGGCGCCATGCGAACGCTGACGGCACGCGCCTTGTTTTAAAAGGAAAAGGTCTTTAGGCGCTGCCATCACCGCTGTGGACTCCGCATGGCGATTTCAAATATGCAATAATATTTATTTAGAAAATCAAGGGTCGTCGCTGCCCCGACCATCACGCGCCTGTCCTGTTTATTGCCTATCACTTCGCGTTGATCACCGATGCTTCACACGCAGGTATCGAAACCGCGCGGAAAGCCTATGAGCGCAAGGATTATGCCGCTGCGCTTTCCGAGTTCAACGTGCTCGCCACCCATAACCATGCCGAGGCCTTGTCCATCCTGTCGATCATGTATCTCAACGGCGAAGGCGTACCTCGGGCCGTGCAAAAAACCATTGGATATGCAACGAAGGCTTATAAGAACGGCGACGATGGCGGTCTGAGCTTGTTAGCCATGATTTGCTTGTCTTTTAAAGCAGGCGTAAGGGATAAAGAAAAAGGCTTGCAATATCTTCGCACCGGCATGGCAAAGGCTGAGCAGAACAGCCTCGAGCATCTGGCGCACCTGTTGGTGGAAGGCTTGGAAGTTTCCCAGGACTTTGACAGCGCCTTTAACTATGACGAAAAGGCGGCGAACAGGTACCAGTCAGTCCCCGCAGCGCAGGCCATGCGAGAGCGGGCCGGCGCTTGGGCATGGCCTCCGATGAAGGCAGCGCAGTCGAGATCAATCATGGTTCCGCGGCCAACTGGAATTGCAGAGCCGTCATGAAGGAGGCGGCAACCTTCGCCAACCCTGTTATTGGCCGCAGCGAGCTTGAGCCGATGCCGGCGCGGCCAGTAACGGAGCAACTCGCCATTCTTGATCAATGTCCGAATGAAAATTGGACAAAGGAACTGGCCGATGGGCGCGGCATCCTGAACCGGCAGCTCACGTCCACCATTCAACGCGAATCTGAGCGCCTGTTCAGGGACATGAAAAAGACGAAAAACATCAGCAAGGTGCTGGCCGCGAACAAGTGATTGCACACTGCGCGCCGCGATCCCGAGCAGTCTGAAATACCTTCGTCTGCAGCCATCGGAATCCTGCGCGCACCAGTGTCAATGCGGACGCCGCGCCGGCGAAAATGTGCGCCAGCTTTTCTTGACCGCGTTCTCCCCGCCCTCCGTGCCACGCGCCAGGAAGCCCTTGACATACGCTGCGCTGCCGCCCAGCGCAGGCTGCTTCTGTTCCAAGGTCGTGAGCAGCTTGTCGGCCACAGCGACGTCGTTCAGTTTGCCAAATTCATCTTGCAAACCCGACAGTCGTTTGATAAAGGCACGCATTTTGGCAGAGGGAAAAAGTGACTTGAAAAACTCGCTGGCATAGCGCGTTTTCTTGGCGGCGATGCGGACCCGGTGCGTCTGTTCGTGCGTTGCTCCATCCAGGCACGCGCCGCGCTTGAGTAGTCGCTTGTGAGACTTGGCCAGCGCCTTGCGGGCGAATTCGCCCACCGGCCGGTCCAGCCGGGAAAGGCTGCGCGCATCGGCGTCGTGGCGCCAGGGCGCACCCAGACGCCATTGGGTCAGCGACAGCTGCAGGCGCGCATAGCGCGGCGATGCAACGGCCTCAGCCGCTGCGCGGCGCGCTTGCTCGCTCTCGTTCAATGCTGCCTGCGTCACCTGGGCAATTTGCGGTGCGACGGGATGCGCCTGCGCCAGGTCGGCCAGCGTGGTGTGGGCCAGTACATCCCAGTCGCGCGCCGTGCCCAGCACTTCGGCAAGCCAATCCATTTCAGCGCGCAGCGGCGGCGGCAAGTCGATCAGGTCCGCCACCAGGCCCAGCGCTGCGCGCAGGCGCCGAAATCCTACCCGCATCTGGTGCAAAGCCTCAATGTCGCAATGGGCGACACCGGGGGCATTGGCTTCAATGTGGGTAATGCAGTTGGCCGCAATCTCCGTAAAGGCGTGCTCCACCGTCATTTTTTTCTTGAGTGCTACAAGCGTAGCTTTGCACGCTGGAAAAGCCTGCGGCGCGAGCAAGGCGTAGCCCCGATCGCCCTTGCTCTGCTCGCCAAATGCGAGCGGCACTTCGTCGAAAAGTTCAAGGGCGAGGTCAAACAAACATGCCACCTCGCCCGATTTTAATTCCAGTTCAACTTCGCAGATCGGGACAGAAGCGCCGTTGGCGCTGATTTCGCCCTGGTCGACCGCGCACTCGACGACGTCACCGTGCGGCAGTTGCAACTGAAAAATTGTGCGGCTGATACGCGTCGAAAAGACGGGGGAAAGCCGGCGCTTCAATTGGCAGGAGTGCAGTAGCGAATGCACCGCGCCATTGCCGGCCTTGTCCAGTTTGCGCAGCAGGGCCAGCGATGGCCGGTTTCCCTTGACCGGCGACTCGAACTCCTCGCGGCTGTGCAAACCCGCGACAGCGCCGTTGCCGACCTTAAACGTTTGCAGGTAGTTGCCGCCGCTCTTGCGCAAGCGCAGCGAGGCATGGCGCGAACGCAGATCGTAGCCGGGGGTGTCGTAATAGGTGTCGGCGATGACGTGTTCGACCGCTGGCGCAGTGGCGTACTTTTGCAGCAAGGGGCTGTTGAGCAGCGTGGCCAAGTCTTCGTGGCGTGCCAATAACTTGATTTCGTTTTCCATGGTTTCTCCGTGGTGGTCTAGTCCGATTCTAAGCCGGTCCCCGCCATGTCGGCGCGATCATGCGGTCCAATGGCGCGCTGCAATCCTATTTCACCTCGTCAATCTCTCCTGCGCTTTCTCATCAACAAAAACGGAACAAAGGTCGAACCATGCGATCTCACCATTAGCAGCATTCCCCGTTTTTACTTGCCAGGAGGCCAAGCAATGCCCATCGATGCACACTGTTTTGCACCACCAAGAACCGATTCCTCGCTTACCTTGCACCGGCAACACGACCAATGCGAGCACAAGATGGCAACCCAGGTACCAACGCGCAAAGAGGTGCGCACGCTGCCGGTCAAGGACCTGCGCGCGATGCTGATCGCCTGGATGGTCCATAGCCCTGCTGAACTTGTTCCCACCAGTGGCCAAATTCACGCAGTGCTCGACATCCTCCTGCAGCGGGACGACGCGCGCGCGCTGGGCGAGTTGCAGACTTTGTGCCGCAACTACATCGAAGGCGCCTGAAGCGGCCAGCTACGTGGCGGCCCCCGCCGTGACGAGGGTGCAGCCGTCACGGTTGTAGCGCGCAGTTACTGCATTCAAGCTGTCGTCTTGGCGTGCCTCGCGCGCGCCTTGTCTGCCGCCTGGAATGCGGTTTTATATTGTTTCCAGTCGGCGAAGACTTGCTTGCGATAGCCCTGCGCATAGGCCAGTAGCGCATGGCGCCAGGCCTTGGCGTTACCGGCGTAAGCAATCAAGGCCTCGGCATCGGCCGCACCCTGGCGTCCGGCGGCGCGCAACTGTCCCCAAGCCAGTACTTCACCCATGTTGCGCATCACTCCCTCAAGGCGCTGCGGCTTTCCACCCCACATGTCGAGCGCCAGCCGGTCTTGCGTTGGTAACAGTTCCTGCAGCACATAGGAGCGCGTGCCGATCGTGACCGCCTCGAGCAGTGCCGGTTCGATCGCCTGGCTCAGGCGCCCGACGGTCGCGACGCGCTGCGCTTCGCTCTCCCAAGCCGGTTGCCGGGCGGGCAAAAAAGGGGTCAGGGCTGATGCAGGGGTGTACTTCAGATCCAGCAAAAAGTTGCCTGCCGACCCGCCCCGGCCACGGACCAGAATCACGTAGCGCTCCAGCCCCAGGCTACCGGTGCCGGCGATGCGCCGTGCAACGTCGAGCACTTTGTAAAACGCAGGCACTGCTTGGCGTTGCGCATAGCCGGTCATGAAGGTCCTTACTTTGTCCCGCTCGTCTTTGGTGACAGGCAAGGATTTTCCCTCGATCAGACGCAACTTGCGCTTTCCCCCAATCAGCTTGGTGCGCTTGTCCAGAAAATCGGCACGACTGCGCGCTTTTACACTCAGTAAAAGTTGCCTCACCATGCCGGTCGCCAAGGGCCGCTCGATCCAGCGCGCCTTGCCCGTAGCAAGTGCGCCAACGTAAGCATCAAGAAAACGGTTGCACAAACCGGTAGCCACGCTGGAATTGACCTCCAGTGCGTCTGCTGCGACCAGCACGCTGACCAAAAAACGGGCCAGTTCCCAGTGCGCCGGCGCCAGCACTGCTTCGCCGAAGTCGTTAATGTCGAAATAGGTCAGCCGGTTATCCCCCTTGTAGCTGCCAAAGTTTTCCAGGTGAAGATCCCCGCTGATCCAGGCCAGCGGCGAGTCGACTTGCGGCAAGGCTTGCGAAAAATCCTGGTAAAACAAGTGGCACGTGCCGCGCAAGAACGAAAACGGGGTCGCTGCCAGCGCCCGGTACTTGAGGCTGACACGCTCTGGCTCACGGTCGGCGTTAAAGGCGGCGACCAGGTGGGCAACATCGCGCTGTGCATACTGATACATTGAAGCGCCTTTCCGGGGAGCCATGTGGGAGTAACAGCCTACACGAGATTCTCACCGCGCTGTTCTATCACCGCAGACCAGCGCGCGACTGCCGTCTTGAGGCGGCGGATTTCAGTCTGGGGCCGGGGATATGACAAGCCGTCATCAAGTTGTCACATTGCAACTTTACACTCTGGATTTCCCATCCGGAGTTGCCGTGTCCATTCGCTTTTCCACCTTGCTCGCCGGTTTAGGCCTCGGCCTCGCCCTCGCCATGTGCCCGCTCGCTCACGCGGGCAAAGCCGTGATCGTCGCCCAGTCGATTGACCTGTCCGGTCCGAACGGCAGCATCGGCCGCGATTACGTGGCGGGCATCACCACCTACTTTGACAGCGTCAACCAGAAAGGCGGCATCAACGGACGCAAGGTCCAGTACCTGGTGCGCGACGACCATGGCGTCGCTGCTGAAGCGGCCGCCAACGTCACCGCCCTGATCAAGGACGACCATGCCGACTACCTGCTCGGCGCCATTGGCAACGACGCCACCCGGGCCATTGCCGCCGCCCCCGCCTTTGCCCAGTCGCACCACGTGCTGTTCGCTCCGCTGGCCGATTCGTCGGCCAGCAGCGACGCCCGCATCGTATTCTGGCGCCCGAGCATCGAGAGCGAACTGCTGTTCCTGCTGTCCTACTTTGAAAAACTCGGCGTCAAACAAGTCGGCATCGCGCTGCAAGCCTCGCCCCAGAACAACCGCGCCTTTCAGTTCCTCTCGGCTGAAATGCACAAGCGCCGCATGACGCTGTCGGGCGTGGCCAACATCGTGCCCAACAAGAAGGGCCTGCAGCAGGAAGCGCTGCGCCTGAGCCAGGCCGGTGCCAAGCTGGTGATCTCGATCGGCGACACCATCGGCTCGGCCCAGTTCCTGCGCGCCTTCCGTGCCTATGATGCGGCCACCTTCGTCGCTGGTACCTCGCTGATCAACCTGACGACGCTAAGCGAAATCGCCGGCGCCCGCGCCACCGAATTTACCGTGTTCTCGCAAGTGGTCCCCAATCCGTCGAGTACGGTGTCGGCGCTGCAGTCCGAACACGTCGAAATGATGAAACGTTTTCGCGACGAACCCGTCTCGTCGGTCACGCTGGAAGGCTTCGCAGTGGCCAAAACGCTGGTGCGGATGATGAAGCCGGACCCGCTCGCCGTCCCGGCAAGCCGCACCCCCATCGACCTGGGCGGCATGACGGTCGTGTCGGCCCAGGGCGGCCAGAACCTGTCGCGCTACGTCGACATCGCCCTCTTCAAGCGCGGCGGCGGGCTGATGTTTTAGCGCATGTTGCCAGAATTCCACACCGATGCACCAGCCTGATGCATCGGTGTGGAATATCGGCGCTTCGTGTTGGTATTTATGCTGTGCGGGTGCATTATTGTATTCAATCAATTTCTATTTTGAGTAAGCCGTACCCACCCACAGGATAAGCAACATGAGACTGGCCAATATGAAAATTGCCGCGCGCCTGGCGCTGCTCGGCGCAATTTTTTTCATCGCTTTAGTCGGCGTGGGGGTGGGCGGCGCCACTGCGCTGAGCCAGGCCAACGCCAACAACCTGGCCGACATGCAGCAGTTGGCCCTGTCCGCCGACGCCATCGATACAGCGCGCAGCGCTCAGGTGCACTTCAAGATCCAGGTTCAGGAATGGAAAAACATCCTGTTGCGTGGCAATGACCCGGCCCAGCTGGAAAAATATACGGCCTCGTTCAAGAAAAGCGGCGCCGTTACGCGCGCCGAACTGGACAAGGTGAACGCCCTGCTCGCCAAGCTGGGCACCAGCACACCCCTGGTGGCCGAGGCGCTCAGCGCGCATGACGAACTGCAGAAAAATTACCTGACGGCGCTGGAAAAATACGACAGCGCCAATGGCGAGAGCTTCAAGCTCGTCGACGCGCTGGTCAAGGGTATGGATCGTCCGCCTACTGCCAAGATCGACCAGATCGTCGGTTTCATCCAGGACCATGCCAAAAAACTGATCGCTGCCAGCATTGTTTCCAATGCCGAGGCGCAGCGAACCTCGAACCTGCAGATTTCCGCTACCGTCGTCGCGACGCTTGCTGTGCTTGGCGTCATCATGGTGTGGCTGGCGCGCAGCATCACCACGCCGCTGAACGAAGCAGTCGCTATCGCGCGCATCGTCGCCGCCGGCGATTTGTCGACCGATATCACGGTGCGCGGCAGCGACGAAATCGGCACCTTGCTCGCCTCGCTCAAGGAAATGCACGACAGCCTGGCCGACATCGTCGCCAAAGTGCGCGTCGGCACCGATGCCATTGCCGTGGCATCGTCAGAAATCGCGCAGGGGAACCTGGACCTGTCAGTCCGTACCGAGGAGCAAGCCAGCTCGCTTGAAGAAACGGCCTCGGCCATGGAACAGCTGACCAGCACCGTGCGCCAAAATGGCGAGAGCGCGGGCCAGGCCACCAGGCTAGCCGGCACCGCGTCCGTGGTGGCCGCGCGCGGAGGCGAGGCTGTGGCTAACGTCATCGCCACCATGGGTTCAATCAATGACTCGTCCAGGAAGATCGTCGACATTATCGGCGTGATCGACGGCATCGCCTTCCAGACCAATATCCTGGCCCTGAACGCGGCCGTCGAGGCGGCGCGCGCGGGCGAACAGGGGCGCGGCTTTGCGGTCGTGGCGTCCGAAGTGCGCAGCCTGGCGCAGCGCTCGGCGGCGGCGGCCAAGGAAATCAAAACGCTGATCGGCGATTCGGTCGAGCAAGTGGCCGCCGGCAGCATTCTGGTGAGCCAGGCCGGCACCACGATGGATGACGTGGTTGCCAGCGTCAAACGCGTCAACGCCATCATTACCGATATTTCCGTGGCCAGCGGCGAGCAGAATGTGGGACTGGACCAGATCAGCCAGGCCATCGCGCAGATGGATGCCGTGACCCAGCAAAATGCCGCGCTGGTGGAGCAAGCCGCTGCCGCGGCCGAATCGATGAAGCACCAGGCCGCCAGCCTGAAGGAAGCGGTCAGCGTGTTCAAGATTCACGAGCGTTATGTGGCGCCGGTGCCCACGCCCCTTGGCGCCGCCGCGCGCCGGCGCGCGCCGCTGCGCCGCGCTGCGCTGCGCGCGCCCGCGCCCCAAGAGCGGGAATGGGAAGAACTGTAGGGCGATCCGCGCGGCCGCTGTTGCGCCCTCGCCTGCTGCGGCTGCCGCGTTTGCGCTACATCAACCCAGCGCGCCGCTGTCATCGTCCTGTCACTACGGCGCCCTAGTATCGGGAGGCATTACCCCCTCTGCAGCGAGACCACCATGCCACGTTTTCCCCGCGTCGCTTTTCCCCGCGTCGCTTTTTCCCGCGTTGATATCCCCCGCCTCTCCATCCTGCTCGCCGCGCTGGGGGCTTGCACCATCGTTGCCCTGTACGCCGGCGCGGGCAGCGCCAAACCAATGGCCCAATGGAATATGCTCGACATCGCCGCCGAAGGCAGCATAGCGCTGATGGCCTGCGCCTGGTTCGTCATTGTGCTACGCAGCCGCCCCCAGGGGCGTGCCACTACGCTGCTCGCCTGCGGCCTGGCGGGCCTGATGCTGGGCACGCTGGCACACTGCATGGACGCGCTGTTCAGCGTCGCAGTTGGTCAGCACTGGCACCACCTGGTCGACAGCGGCATCACCCTTGCCGGCATGGCGGGCCTGACCTGGGGCCTGCTGTCGTGGCGCAAGGAACAGTTAAAGGTGTCCGAGCATACGCAAAAGCGCGAACATCTATTTCGCGGCCACCGCTCGTTCGACCACCTGACACAGGTGGCAGACGCCGACTACCTGCGCGATCAACTGGGCATCGCCTACGCCAGCGGCAAAGGCGACTGCAGCATCCTGATGCTCGATATCGACAGCTTCCACCTCGTCAACCGGGACTACGGCCAGCGCGAAGGCGACCGGGTGCTGCAGGCTGTTACCCACGTCCTGCTGCTCAACCTGCGCAGCACCGATTTGCTGTGCCGCTACGCCGGCGACCGCTTCGCCGTGCTGTTGCCGCACACTCCCGCCGACATCGCGCAAGCGTTGGGGCACCAGCTGCGGCGCGCCGTCGGCAGCCTGCGCCACCACACGCAGCACAGCGGCCAGCCGCTCATGCCTACCGTGCGCTACACGTTTCGCAGCGTCGATGCCGAGCCGCGCCAACTGCTCAAGGAACTGAACCGGTCGCTGGAGCGGCGCATGCCGTACCAGCAAGGATCTGACGACGCGAGCGGTGTTGCGGTCGCCATTTGACGCACCACGGCGGCTTCAAAGTTCGGCACTGTCAATGGTCTTCGGCGCGCGCCTCCACGCGCCGCTTGTACAGCGCGCGCACATGCTTTCCGACAAGCACGGGAAGATAGTCGACAACCGCGGCGCCAGCTGCCATGCGCAGCAACTCGCACTGGTACACGCCCGCGATTTCCTCGAACGGCCTGCCAACCTCATCGCAAATGGCCTGGATGCTCGCTACGTGCCGCTGCAGGGTTGATGCGCTACGCTCCACGGGCAACAAGTGCGTGGCCCGCCTCCCATCCGCCATGATCGGCATCATCGCAGCCTCCAGAACTTATGCTCGTTAGTCGTAAGAGCGTTTTTCAAGCGCCTTGGTTCAACTGAGCTGCCAAAACTTCAGACGGCCTGAGCAATTTGCACCCGTTCCGTCCCACCGGCGCGCTGCGGAGTCGTCCTTGCCGCGCTCGGCAATTGCGCATGTCATTTGTCTGTCATGTCGATTAGTTAATATTCACTGCGAGCACAGGAGAGCCCACATGGACCAACCATCTTCATCTGTTCCGGGCCGCCTGCGGCTGCGGTTCACGCAACTCAAGCAGCAAACAGCACAGCTCGACAGCATGGCGGCCGCGCTGCACGCCATCGACGGCGTGCAGGCGGTGGAAACCAACGCGCCGTCTGGCAGCCTGCTGATCAACTACGCAGCGGCCAGCGGCAAGACGACGCAGTTCTGGGATCAGGTGGAAGCGGTGCTGCTGGCACACCAGTTGCTGCTCGACCCGCGTCCGCTGGGACGCCAGCGCCAGGACGGCCCGGGCCACAATGGTGGCCGGGGCGAGCACCCCGCCACGCCGGCCACCAGATCGGCCACATGCATTGGCACGGACAGCGACTTGCTGCCCCCGGCCCGCCAGCACCAGCGCAAAGCGGCGCCCCGTCGGCCCCTGCGGCAGGCCGCCGCCTTGTGCTCGTTTGCACTACTGGCGGCGATGCTGGCGTGAACGGTGAGCAATGAAAGCGGAGCGCTTGCCTGGCCTGACGGCCAGCGCTGCGGCAAGGCTTGACAAGTCAAGCCTTGCCGGCCCGCACGACCAGCTTACTTTGCCATCTTGTGCAATGCGCCGCCCTGCTGCACAAAGCCCGGCAAGTCTGCCGCATCGACCGCAAATACAAAGAACAGGTTTGGATTGTCCTTGCCCGCCGGATGGCCCGTATCGGTGACGGTGCCGATAAAGTCATTGTCGTTCGACATGAACAGCGTATGTTTGGCAACGCCGCCAACCGCCACGTCCGGTCCAAACGCCAGGCCCTCCAGCTTGGCGGGAATGTCGCGCACGGCCACGCCGGCAGCGCTGAGCGAGTGCACCACGTCGAGAAACAAGGATTTGCCTACCGCATAACGCGCCAGGTTGGCGTTGCCCGCCACGCCGTCGACTACGGGCGCGCTGGCCAGATCGATGCGATAGATCATTTTATAGACGGCCTTGGAGTCGTCGCCCAAGCCTTTGCCGTCACGCTCGTCGACCAGGAATTCGTGGTCGTTGATCGCCACGATGTCGCTCACGGTGGGATACTTCGGCTTGGCGGCGGTGCCGATGTTGGTCAATGGATAGGCATGCTGGAGCACGGCGCCGGTGCCGATATCGATGGTGACGATGCGCGTATAGCCCCCGCCCACGCCGCCGTCCTGGGCCAGCGGACTTTGCATGATGCCGACCAGTTTCTTGCCGTCCGGCGTAATGGCCAGGCCTTCCATGCCCTTGTTGGCCACCCGGCCCATCAGATTGCTGGCAATTTCAGTGTCGCCCTGGGCGCTGAGGTGATTGACCGCAAACTCTGCCGGCAGCGCGAACACGCGCAGGCGTTTGCCGGTCTGTCGGTGAAATTCATAGACGTAGGGACCGTATTCGTCGCTGATGTAGACATGCTGGCCGTCGTTTGACAAGCGCACGCCTTCCGGATCGAAACGGCCATTGCCGGCATGGGTGGAGGCACGCGCCGGATCGAAATTATCGGAGCGGCCACTGAAGTAGTAGCCCTTGTGCTTGCGGTTCAGCGCAGGGGCGCCGCCATCAGCATAGAACAGCGGTGTTTTGCTCGACAGCAGCGTGGTCTCGAGCAGGGTCGCACTGAGCGTGAACGGTAAAGCGGCCCCGGGGGCGCTGGCCTTGAGCGCCAGGCTGAGCGTGTGGAAACGGGGAATGTAGGACGTGGTGTGGTCGACCGCGCCGTTGTACGGATTGGCATTCGGGCCGCGGTCCGGCACCGCAATAAAACGCTCGCCTCCGGCATACGCCAGGCCCGAGCCGACGCCGCCCAGCAAGTTGCCGGCGACGCCGCTTTCCAGCAGGCCGGCAGTGGCGCTCGCGCGGTCGGCGCCATGGCCGTTGATGCTGCCGATGGCGATCAGTTGGACGCCGGCCTGCGCGGCCGGCATGGAAAACAGTGCCGCGAGCAGCGCCGCTAGCAAGGGAGTAATTTTCACGGGGCATCCTCATCAAGTTGGAGCTTCATGCTAGCGCTGCCGTGTGACGGGGCAATTACAAAACGATATCGAAATGGGAGGGGCCGACGGAGAAAAAATCCCGCGCCGAGCGGCGCGGGAAAAGGGGGAGCGTGCTACATACCCGTGAAGACAGGAGCAATGATGACAAAGAGATGTGACGGCGAAATGACCGCGAAGAAAAATTTTTATCCGCTTGCCGCTGTCATTTGCGCGTCATAGAAAGTGCTTAACATCGTCGTGTTGGAAAGCGCCGCATCCTGGCGCGCCGACAGCTTTGTCCGGTCGGCTCAAGTATCGGCACCAGATTCGCAAGTGGAGGATTCGATGACGCGTGAAAATAATTTCCGCACCGACCAGAACACGGCCGAACACATCGCGGAAGCACTCAAACTACAGGCCCAATACAGCTTTGACTATGCCAAGCGGCATGTAATGTCCCTCGGCGCCGCGTCCCAGCTGGCATTGCGTATGCTGGCCATCGGCTACCAGCGGCGCGCGCGCACCAGCGCCACCGGCACGCGAGGGAGTGCCTGATGCCCAGCAAATCGTTTGCCATTGGCAGCGTCGTCTTCGGGCTCCTCTGGGCCACTTTTTTCTATCCGCCCGGTCCCAAGCGCATCAAGCCGCTGGTCGTCGTGCAACAGATCGCGCAGGCGCGTTAGCCAGATCGCGCAGGCGCGTTAGCGCCACCTTGCCGTGTCATGGGCGCGTCATACGGGCGCGCTACGATTGCCGCGCCGGCCCTGTCCGGTTCCTTCGCACGTCCCTCACTCTTTCAACAAAAATACAACGACCTCAATGACATTTACCCTTTCCCGGCTTTCTCTCGGCGCCTTCCTGTTGGCGGCCAGTTTCAGCGCCAGTGCCGCCCTGCCCGCCCAGCCTAAACTGGTGGTCGTCCTGGTCGTCGACGGCCTGCCCAACGAGCAAGTGCAGCGTTACCGCGAGCAGTTCTCGGCGGGTGGCTTCAACCGCCTGCTGCGCCAGGGCGCCTCGTACAGCAACGCACACCAGGCCCATGGCGTGACCGTCACTGCGGTCGGCCACGCGGCGATCCTGACGGGCGCCTACCCCTACCAGCACGGCGTGATCGGCAATAACTGGATCGATCCCGCGACCCGCAAACCGGTGTACTGCACCGAAGACACTGCCTACACCTATCTGGGCGAAGACACCAAGCCGGCCGACGGCACCTCGCCGTCGAAGCTGAAGGTGGGCACGCTGGGCGACGAAATGCGCTATGCGAGCGGCAACCGCGCCAAGGTGATTGCCGTGTCCGGCAAGGACCGCGGCGCGATCCTGCTGGCCGGCAAAAGCGGCACCGCCTACATGTATATGGAAAAAAGCGGCAACTTTGCCAGCAGCAGCTATTACATGGCTGCGCACCCAGAATGGGTCCAGCACTACCAGCAAGCCAAAGGGCAGGACCGCTACTACGGCAAATCGTGGACGCCGCTGTTGGCCGACAGCGCCTACGCGCAAGACGCCGACGACGCGCTGTATGCCGGCATTGAAGGCGTAGGCCAGCGCTTTCGATTCACGCACTACAGCGAAACGGGCAGCATCGATGCCGACTACTACACGCGCCTGAAAACCACGCCCGTCCTCGATGAATTGACGCTGGCGTTTGCGCGCGCCGCCATCGAAGGCGAAAACCTGGGCCGCAATAGCGCCGGCGTGGCCGACCTGCTGGCCGTGAGCTTGTCCGCCCATGACTACATCAACCACGCCTTCGGCCCCGAGAGCAAAATGTCGCACGACCACCTGCAGCGGCTGGACCGCATGCTGGCCGGTTTTTTCGGCTACCTCGATCAGCGCGTAGGCGCCGGCAATGTGCTGGTGGTCCTGACCGCCGACCATGGTTTTCCGAATACGCCGGAGTTTGCCAAAGCGGCGCATCTGGACGCGGGCCGCATCGACGGCGACAAACTGGCCGCCGTCCTCGACGCCCATTTAACTGCCACGCACGGGGTGGCAAAACTGGTGGCGGCAACGTCGCTGCCGAACATTCACCTCGACTATGCGCTGGCCGCCAAGGCGGGCTTGCGGCGCGACGAGCTGGAACACAGTGCCGCCCGTTTCCTGCTGGGCCAGGCTGGCGTGGCCGAGGTGTTCACTCGCACCGAGTTCGAAGCCGGCCTGCCTGCCACGCGCCTGGGAACGCTGATGCAGCGCGCGTGGAACCGCCAACTGTCGGGCGACCTGATGTTGGTGACCAAGCCATACTGGCACTTTAGCGGGGGCAAGAGCCTCACCTCGCACGGCTCGCCCTACGCCTACGACACGAATGTCCCGCTGCTGCTGATGGGACCGCAATGGATCCGCCCGGGCAGCCAGGCATCGTACGCCGAGGTGGTGGACATTGCGCCAACGCTGGCGCACCTGCTGCGCCTGCGCCCGCCTGCGGCCTCCGAAGGCCGGGTACTGACCGAAGCGCTGCGCTAGTGTCCTGAGTTGAAAGTTCGTTGCTTATAAATGTTCCGAAATCGCCGAGAGACAAGGAACAAAAGCGGAGCAAGGCCGAGGCCTTGCGAGCATTTTTGACGCAGTATCGCGGCG
>NZ_JAFCWX010000038.1:0-42801 GCF_049897805.1 Massilia sp. TWP1-3-3 | reverse complement strand
TGATGACCATAGTAAATCGGTACCACCCCTTCCCATCCCGAACAGGACCGTGAAACGATATTACGCCGATGATAGTGCTGCAACCAGTGTGAAAGTAGGTTATCGTCAGGCTAGTTATATTAAAAAACCCCGCAGAAATGTGGGGTTTTTTTTCGTCCGCAAATCCACCCAGTCAAAACGTCAGCGCGTACCCTTAGGGCGGATGAAATCCGCCATGCTTGCGTCCCGTTACCGTCGCTGCAGGCCCCAAAAGAGAAAAGCCGCAGAAATGTCGGGTTTTTCAAAAATTCACATAGAGCTATAGGTACCTATTAACTATTTGTTAATATAGAGTAAAATATTCGCTTGCGACGAAGAAAATCTCCTCGTCCCTATAAATTACTCTCAAAGGAAATGCCATGTTGAAGAAAGTCATTGCAGCTGCCCTGGCCGTTATCGCTTCGTCGTCGTTCGCAGCAGATGCACCTAAATTTTATGCGGGCGTGACAGTGGCAGGACCAGAATCGAAGGCCTGGAAAACGGTTTGAGTGTTGGCGTATTCGTTGGCTATCAGTTCCATACCAACTTCGCAGTAGAAGGCAGTTACCGGTCTTTAAATGCTTTCGTTCCTTCAACGCCGGATATCGACCAGAGCGCTATCTCGGTCGTCGGTTCGCAGCCGCTGAGCAATGGCTTCCGCGTGTTTGCTCGTCTTGGTTACAACGACGTGAAGGTACGACACAGCTGTGGCGCTGGCAAGTTTCTTTTATGTGAAAACTTTTCGCCAAGCAACGGTGTCTTGGTTGGCGTCGGCGCTACCTACGCGTTTACTCCAAGTATCTCGGCCCGTGCTGAAATCCAACGCCCAAGCAGCGACTTGACTAACTTCGGTGTTGGCGTGGCATTCGGCTTCTAGGCACCGGCAGCGACGTAATCGTACGCGGCCAAGGCAAGGTTTGGAAAGTGCTGGCGAGACATTGCCGGCACTGCTACCCATTCTTTCATCGGACGACCTTTACCGGACGGGTCCCAGAGTACAGCTCCTTCGAGCCCCAGGGCGTTGCGATGATGCTCGCCCGACAGTTTAAATACTACCCAATCTTTGTGCTGTGCCACAAATGCCTTGCCATTGACCTTGATGCAGGCTTTCCCGAACATCTGCCCTGATTCACTACCTTCCTTCACACAGTAGCGTGCGACCAATTTGGCATATTCTTCAATAACGTTCGCCATATATTTCCCGATAAGAAAATTTTTATACGCTCGATTGATTGGGCACTGGCTAAGTCACCTCATGCGCGTTCTGTCGAGTGTACTCGACGCTCGCCGCTCTGGATTGGTCTAGCAGCTTCCAACTGCCTGCTAGACCGCGTGACTCGCTTGCGAAGGCGTTAACCGGCACGCCTGTCGCATAATACCTACGGCTTGAAACTGCCGTCGTTGCGATCAATCACTGTGCTGCACGACGCAGGCGTCGTCATTTCCCTATTGCCCGAGACCGTTGTCTGATTACTTTCCCAGGTCGCGGTCGCGCCGTTCCATTTCACATATTTGTATTGAACCACAGTACTTGGCGGCAGTGTCACAGTGCCGCTCCAAGGCACGTTCGCGCCACTGCCCTGAATCGCCAGCCCAAAGCTGCTCGCTGGTGCCCAGTTGCCGATGGCCGACTGATTGCCCACGACCCGCAGCGTCTGGCCCGCAACCGTGTTGGCATTGGCCGTGGTAAAGCGCACCTGGCAACCGGAGCCGGTTGTTGTCACTGCGAGCGCAGCGCTGGCCGCCGACAAATTGCCCATGGCGTCGTATGCCTGTACCGCATAGCTGTACGCGGTGGCCGCCGTCAAGCCACTGTCGGTATAACTAGCCGCCGCCGTGGTTCCAACAAGCACGTTGTTGCGCAACACCCGATAACCCGTGACGCCCACGTTGTCGGTGGACGGCGTCCATGCGAGGCCCACCGAACTGGCGCCTAGATTGCTGCTTGCAAGCGCCGTCGGCGTCGATGGCGCCGTTGCATCGTCACCCGTGCACGGATCTGCGAGGGTAACGACACCCGAGCTGACCGCCGACAGTCCCGTGCCCAGCGTATAGTTCGCGCCGCCCCGGCTATCCCAGGTTCCCGCGCCATTGTTAAACGCTGCCTGCAGTCCCGACGCCGCACCGAGCGACAGGGTCTTCGACTTCCACCCGGTGCAGGCGGTCGTCATCGGCACGCCGGGCACTGCCGTCCAGTTGCCGCCGGTTGGGGCAAAGTGCATATCGACGGTGCTCCAGTTGGCGGTGTTCTTGTAATACACCGTTGCCGTGTTGCCGCCCGCCGCAGTCGTGGTCACGCTTAATCCCGCGCTGGCCGCGGAGGTATTGCCGCTTGCATCGCGCGCCTTGACGCTATAGGTGTATAGCGTCGATGGAGCCAGACCCGTGTCATTAAAGCTGGTGGCGGCAGTGCTGCCAATCTGCACGCCGTTGCGCAGCACCAGGTAGGCGTTGACGCCGACGTTGTCGGTCGACGCATTCCAGCTGATGGTCGTTGCGCTGTCGGTGGTGCCCGACTTGACCAGGCCCGCCGGCACCGTTGGCGCCTGCGTGTCCACCTTGGCCGGCGTGGTCACGCTGGCCGCAGCGCTCAAGCCCGACACATTGACCGCGGCATCGAACGCCTTGACCGTGTAGCTGTAGGTGGTCGATGGCGCCACCGTATTGTCGACGTAGCCGGTGCCATTGGCCACGGTGGCGATCAGCGCGCCGTTGCGGTAGACGTAGTAGCCGCTTACGCCCACATTGTCGGTCGACGCATTCCACGCCAGGCTGACGGTATTGGCGTCGACCGGGCTGCCTGCCACGCCGGCCGGAGTTGAAGGCGCGGTCGTATCGACGTTACATGGATTCACACCCACCGATACGCCGCCGTTTTCAACATCTGAAATGCCGGTGCCAAGCGGGTAGTTCTTGCCGCCGTTGCTGTCCCAGCTGCCTGCGCCATTGTTAAAGGCCGCCAGCAAACCGGTCGCGCTGCCGAGGTTAACCGTCAAGACGCTCCAGCCCGCGCAGGCGGACGGCATTGGCAAGCCGGGAACGGCCGTCCAGGTGCCGCCGTTCGGTGCGTAATGCATATTAGCCGTGCTCCAGCCGGCGCCCAGCTTGTAGTAGATGCGCGCCACATTGCCCGCAGCGGTCGTGACCACGCGCGCCACCGATGCCGGCGACATGTTGCCCGCGCTGTCTTGCGCCACGATGGCGTAGCTGTAGGCGGTGGATGGATTCAAACCGCTGTCATTGAAGGTGGTGCCGGTGCTTGTGGCCACCTGCGTGCCGTCGCGCTTGACCAGATACTGGCTGACGCCGTAGTTGTCGGTGGCCGCGCTCCAGCTCAGCGTCAGTGTGCTGGACGTGATGGCCGATCCCGCCGGCTGCCCCGGCGTGGTCGGCGCCACCGTGTCCGGTGCAAGCGTGGTGACGGCAAGTGCGGGTCCCTTGGCCGACTGGTTGCCCGCCGCGTCAAACGCCAGCACGGCGTAACTGTAGGCGGTCGACGCGGTCAAGCCGCTGTCGGTAAAGCCCACGCCGGCGGTGGTTCCCACCAGGGCGCCGTTGCGGTAGACGCGATAGCCGGTGACGGCGACGTTGTCCGTTGCGGCCGGCCATGTCAGCGTGACCGAGCGGTCGGTGACGCGCGTGCTGGCCGGTGCGCCCGGCATGCCTGGCGGCGAGCTGTCAATCACGAGGAAGGGATACACGCCCGGCACCGTGCCGTTGATATCCTCGACAAACCCTGAGCCCGTAGTCGTGGCGCGGTATTTTCCGGCGCCGACAAACACTTGCTGGATCTCGGTTTTGGTGACATTGCCCTTGGCGTCGGTCAGCTCGATGTAGTAGTCGAGCAGCTGGTTGCGAAAGTCCGACAGATACGCGTAATACAGGTCGCCGCTCTCCTGCGCCGGCAGTACGGCCAGCGTGTCGCGCGTGGCTGCATTCCATGCAACGCCATTCATGTCGGCCTGCAGGTCGCGCACCTGCATTGTGTACGGGCGCCAGGCGCCGACACTGGCAGTGTTGATCGACAGCCCGGGCGTGCCCGCCAGCGCCGCCGGATCGTAGACTTTGTAGGCGTCGTCGGTCGCGTCGATGGTGTTGGTGGCGTGCACCCGCACCATCACGCGCGCGCTCGCAATGCCCGAGACGTCATACGCGTAGGTATAGATGCCAAAGTCGTTGCTGTAGTGCTGGACGGTCCATCCCTCGGCCTTGGAGCCGTTCACCGATCCCGGATTGTACGGATAGCGCTGCGGCCACCAGGCCGACGGGCCGGTGCGGTCATTGGCCAGGTTGGCCTGCACGTAAGGCTTGGAAAACGCCAGCGAATTGTTGAACGCCAGCGTAGGCTTGACGCTGTCGTCCTTGTTTTCATCATAGTAGCCAAAGCCCGAATCCATCGCCGGCAGCATGAAGTACCAGGCCAGTTCGGCCGGGTTGGCGCCGCCCGCGTAGTCCGCTGCAGGGTTGCCCTTGACCGGATACGACATCATCCATGGATTGAGCTGGTTGCCCGCGTGGGTGACCTGGCTGTCAAGTGCCGTAGTCGGCTTCCAGTGCGTCGGGTGGGCGTCGAGCCATACCTGCTCGGCCGTCTTGGCGTAGTTGAGCGAGGCTTGCAGCAGCGCGAAATTGCGCTCCAGGTAGTGCCAGCCATATTCAAACGAGACCGTGGCGCCTTCCTGCAAGCCTTTCAGATTGGTCTTGGGCGTGAGGTTCAAGCCGTTCACGCGATTAAATTCCGGGAACTGGCCTTTCCAGATCAGGAAAGGCAGGTGCCAGTGATACCAGGTGGGGTCGGACGACGAGTCGCGCGTGTCGACCCAGGAACCGTCCTGCACGTGCACGATGTCGGTGGCGGGAATCGGCTTGGCGCGCAGGTATTCGTCGATGCCCAGGCAGTAGCCGGTGCCGGTGCAGGTGGTGCCGTGGCCTGCCTGCCAGGTGCTCAGCGCGCCGGCGCGCCCGCCCGCATTGTCGCCGTCGTGCGCGACGACAAAAAACTGGCGCGGTTCGATCGCCGCGTACGGTGCGATTTCATCGACCGTTGTCGAGCCTTCCCAGCCTTCGAGCCAGGAACCGTTCTGGCTCACCGGCACACCGGCGATCTTGGTCACCGCCCCGGTGGCCGCATCCACGTGGCGCACCCAGTGCGGGGTGGACGCGAAGGGGAATTTGTTGACGATGTTTTGCTGTTCATGCGCCATGCCTGCCGCGACCCAGCTACCCACGGTGGACGTGTTGCGCAGATCGGCGCGGTTGGGCGGCGACGTCAGGGTGTCGCCGGTCGCGTCGTAGGTCGCGTACGGATAATCCTTGAGCGTGCGCGAGAGGTGGTTGTTCCCCAGGACCGACCACTGCACGCCCAGCTTGGCCAGCGTGGGAATCAGGCGGTCCGAAAACCCAAGCTCGGTCGGAAAATAGCCTTTCGACGAGACGAAGTTCCCGCCCAAAAAGTAGGGCTGCGCCAGCGTCGCGTTCTGGTAAATTAGCTCCTTGAGGAAGTACTCCGGCCCGACCAGAGGTCCCATCGAATGGTGGCCCGTGAAGTGGATGGTGTCGAGCGTGCGGAAGTTGTTGGTGGTCTTGAGCGTGCTGAAGGTGTTTGCCCAGCTCTGCCCCCAGTTCGGATTCGAGTAACCCGCCACATTGCCAAGTGTCGACATGCTTTGCACGTTGTTGATTACCGCGCCCGACATCGTTACGTGCACCTGGCCCTTGGCGCCCGAGAAGGACTGCATCTCATTGGCGACCTGCATCGGCCAGTACTGGTAGGCGCCGGTCTTGGCGTCCGGCGAATAGTAGGTCACCAGGTCGTCGTGCGGCATGATGCTGCCCCCTTGCGCCGCCGGCAAAAAGTAGCTGTACCCCGGCGGCGGATTGACTTTCATGTTGATGACTTCACCGTCGTACAGGTAGCGCACCGGGGCCCCGAGCGCGGTGGCGTTGTACTTGGCCACGACGTCAACGGCGTAAAACGGCCAGAAGTTCGGCATGTGGTTGTGATACACGTGCGCTGCCGGAATGGTACCGGCAGCGGCGGGCAGGGCGACGGCAAAGGCGGCGGCCAGGCACAGCGCCAGCGGTTTTTTACGAAGATGCATGAACTTGCTCCTAAAAATGGATGTGCGGTATCCTCCCGGCGGCGCCGGGAAAATGTTCAGTGGTGAGGCTCAGCAGCGCTGCGCCGGATGGTCTACCTGGCGATCAACAGCACAGTGCCGCGTGCGCACAAGCCGTAGCTGGCGTTTTCGCCGCCGACGGCGTCTTCAAAGCCTGGCGCGCGCACTTGTGATGCGCCTTCAGCCCAGTTGCAGGTATCGGTCACCCGGTACCAGCTTTTGCCCGCGCCCGGCCATGGCAGTGCGAAGTTGACCTGCGCGTTCCATGCGTTGTGGGCGGCGTAGATGGCCGCAGCCGTGTCGCCCAATTCGGTGCCGTCGAGGCGCCATGCCAGCGCGTGGTTGCTGGCGTCGTTGAAATAGGTCGCGTCGGCCACCGCGCCGTCCGGCTTGAACCAGCGCAGCTGCTCCATGGCGTTGCCATTGTTGTCGGCGCTTGAATAGAAATTTGCCGGCCGCAGCGCCGGATGCGCCTTGCGAAACGCCATCATGGCCGCGCTGAAGGCCTTGAAATTGGCCTGGTCCGCGCTCAAGGTCCAGCTTAGCCAGTTGGCGCTGGAATCGAGGTTGTAAGGGTTGTTATTGCAGTTGATGCTGCGCAGCGCTTCGTCGCCGCCGACGATCATCGGCACGCCGGCCGACAACATCATCAACGCCATGCCGTTGCGCGCCGCCTTGCGCTGGTCCGCTGCAATGCCGCCCTGGTCCCAACTGTTGTTATTGTCCTCGCCGCCATCGCTCGGGCCAAGCGGCCAGGCCTGGCTGTTGTTCTTGCCGTTGCAGCCATACAGGTCCTTGAGCGTAAAACCGTCATGCGCAGTGATGAAGTTCACCGAGTGCCAGCTTTTGCGGCCATCGTCCCCAAACAGGTCGCTTGAACCGGCAAGGCGCGCCGCCAACTGGCCCGGCGTGACAGGCGCCGAACCGAGCTTGTTTTGCATCTGGCGCAGCGTGTCGCGGTAGGCGCCGTTCCATTCAGCCCAGCCGGTCGGAAAACCGCCCACCTGGTAGCTGTTGCCCCCTATTGCCCAGGGTTCGGCAATCAGGTCGACCCCGCTGCCGCCGCCCGCCGGCCGGGGCGGCAGTTCGGACACGATGCGGTTGAGCGCATTGCCCGCGTCCATCTTGTCGAAGTTGTAGCAGCCATGCTGGCACGTGTTGCCCAGCACCGAGGCGAGATCGAAGCGATAACCGTCCACGCCCAGCTTGTCGCGCCAGTAGGCGAGCGAATCGACGATCAGGTTCTGCGCCACCAGGTTGCGCGTGTTGTAGTTGCCGCCCACGCCGGTGTTGTCCCACGATGCCTGCTGGTCGGCGGTCAAGCTGTAGTAGGTCGGATTGTCCAGCCCGCGCATGCCGTAGATGTTGTAGGTGGTCTTGTCGGCAGGGTTCCAGGCGCCGCCTTCGCCGGTGTGGTTGTAGACCACGTCGATCAGCACCTTGATGCCCTGGTCGTGGAAGGCCTTGACCATTTCCTTGAATTCGCGCGTCGGGCCGCCCGGCGTTTTGTCGTAGGCATAGCGGCGGTCGGGCGCAAAATAATTGAGCGTCATGTAGCCCCAATAATTGTCGCCCGCGTTCGTGTTGGGATCGTTGTCGTTGGTGTCGTTCTGGGTTTCCTGCACCGGCAAGAATTCGACGGCGGTCACGCCCAGGCTGGCCAGGTAGGGCGCTTTCAGGCCGGCGCCCTTATAGGTGCCGCGGTAGGCGCTGGTGAGCGCCGTGTCGTTTTTGGTCAGGCCGCGAACCTGCACTTCGTAGACGATATCGTCCTTCAGCGCGCGCGTGGGTTTGGCGCCGGTCGACTGCGTGTCGCCCGCCAGCACAATGCCCTTCGGCGCAATCGCGCCAGTGTCGATGGTGCGGTACAAGGCGCCGCTGGCGTACACGGTGCCGTTGCTCATCGTGGCCGTGACCGGGTCGTGGCTCATCTCGAGCGCGTAAGGATCGGTGAGCAGCTTGTTGGGGTTGAAGCGGTTGCCGCTGGCGTCAACGTCGCTGGCAAAACCAGTGGCCGAGCCTTTGACCCAGCTTGCGCTGTACGGCCAGTTCGGCCCCCAGGCGCGGTAGCCGTAGTACAGCGTGCCGGTCAGGCCGCGGCTGTTCAAGGTGGCGACAGCAAGGCTGGTGCTCCACACGCCGCCCGCGCCAGGGCTCAATACGTAGCGCGCCTTTTCTTCGGAGCCGGTGGCGCTGCTGTAGAGGAAAAGCTCGATCCGGGTGGCGCGGCTTGAATACACCTTGAAGGCGACATTGGCCCGGGTGGCGTCGTAGCTGGCGCCAAGCTTGCCGGGGTTGACGGCGGCGTGGGCAGGGCTGGCGAGCAGCGCGCAGCCGAATACGGCCGACGTGAGGGTGCGGCGAAAGTACATGGTTGTCTCCTCTTCGCACGCGCGGCTCGCCAGGGCAGGGGCGTGAGCCATCCTTGCCCGTGTGCGGCGTTCCAAGCGTGTCTCCTTGTTTGCGGTTGCCCCTTTGCGGGGTCATCGGTTTTGTATTTTGACTACCAAATTACTTTAGCAGACAAAGAGAAATCTACTCTTGACCAATTTTAATGTCAAATCGTTTAGGTAGTTTTACTACGGATGTTGTTTTTGAACTAAGGAATGCGTGGATGCGTACAGTGCCTCGTACAAGGGCACGGCTGCCTCGGCGATGCGATCCAGGCTCGCTTCGCGCAGTTGCGCCGTGTCGACCGTCGCTTCGCTGTCAAGGCCCGCCCAGCGCAGCAGTGCGGCGCAGGCCTCGGGCGTATCGAACATGCCGTGCAGGTAGCTGCCCAGCACCTGGCCGTCGACCGAGCGCGCGCCCTCGGCACGGCCGTCGATCGTGAATGCAGGAAGATCGAGCGCCGCACCGGTCGAGACGCCCATGTGAATCTCGTAGCCGGCTACGGCAGCGCCGTCGGCAAAGGCGCAGGTGCCCGCTACCTGCGCCAGGTGTTTTTCACGCGTGAGTATGGTGTGCATGTCGAGCAGGCCCAGGCCCTTCGATTGGCCGGCGGCGCCTTCGACGCCATGCGGGTCGTCCACGCTGTGCCCCAGCATCTGAAAGCCGCCGCAAATGCCGATCACCTTGCCGCCGTAGCGCAGGTGGCGCGCGATGTAGTCGCCCCATCCTTCTTCGAGCAGCCAGGCCAGGTCGCCGCGCGTGTTTTTGCTGCCCGGGATGATCAACAGGTCGCACGGCACCTTGGCCTGGTCCTGGCGCACGAACTGCAGGTCCACGTCCGGGTGCACGCGCAGCGCGTCGAAATCAGTATGGTTGCTCATACGTGGCACCGACGGCACCACGATCTTGAAGGCGCCTTGCGACGCCTGCACTGGCTGCACCGCGTCCTCGGCATCGAGAAACAGGCCTTGCAGATATGGCAGTACGGCCAGCACGGGCTTGCCGGTCTGCTGCTCCAGCCACAGGTTGCCCGGCTCAAGCAAGGTGATGTCGCCGCGGAAGCGATTGATCACGAAGCCGACGATGCGGTCGCGTTCGCTCTGCGACAGGCACGACAAGGTGCCGACGATATGCGCAAACACGCCGCCGCGATCAATGTCGGCCACCAGAATCACAGGGCAGTCGACCGCCTCGGCAAAGCCCATGTTAGCGATGTCGCGCTCGCGCAGGTTGATTTCGGCCGGACTGCCGGCGCCTTCCACGATCACCGCCTCATATTGCGCGCGCAGGCGAGCGTACGATTCCAGCACCGCGCCCATCGCAACGGTCTTGTACTGGTGGTAGTCGCGTGCATTCATTTCGGCGCGCACCTTGCCGTGGATGACGACCTGGGCGCCGGTGTCGCTCGATGGTTTCAGCAGCACCGGATTCATGTCCGTGTGCGGCGCCAGGCCGGCGGCGATCGCCTGCAATGCCTGGGCGCGGCCGATCTCGCCGCCGTCCGCCGTCACCGCGCTGTTGAGCGCCATGTTTTGCGGCTTGAACGGCACCACCTTGACGCCACGCTGTTTGAGCAGGCGGCACAGCGCCGCCACAACGGTGCTTTTGCCCGCGTCCGACGTGGTCCCCTGGACCATCAGTGTATGGAAAGGAAAGGTCATGGCTGCTTTCTGTGCTGGCGCGCCAGCTCTAGTTTCTCGCACAAGGCGGCGGCGCCGGCGATCATGCGCGGACCGGCGCGATTGAGCAGGTTGCCGTCGACCCGGAACAGGTTGTCGCGGCGTACCGCAGTCATGCTGGTATAGGGCTTCCAGAGCGCGACGCCGCCATCTTCCTTGCTGCGCTCACCGGTGCTGATGATCGCTTCCGGATCTTCGCCCAGCACCGATTCAACACTTACCACGGGCGCGGTGACCGTCATGCCCGCGTAGATATTTTCACCGCCGCACAGGCGTACCGCATCGCTGACGATATGGCCGCCATTGAGCGTGTACAGCGGCTTGTCCCACACCTGATAAAACAGGCGCACGGGCGGACGGCCTGCATAGCGCGCAGCGAGGGCGGCGAGCTGCCTGCGCAGGTCCGCGGCCGCTGCATCGGCCACGGTTTCGGTTCCCATTAGTTTACCGATGCGGTTGATGCTGTCGGGGATCTCCGCCAGTTTTTTCGGCTCGCTGTGGAACATCGGAATGCCGAGCGCGCGGATCTGCTCGATCTGGCGCTCCGAACTGCCGTGCATCCAGACCACGATCAGGTCTGGCTTGAGCGCCGCGATGCGTTCCATGTCGGCCTGGCGGTTGTTGCCCACGCGCGGCAGCTTTTTGGCCGCCTCCGGATAATCGCTATAGTCGACCGCCGCGACAATGCGCTCGGCGCCGCCGGCAGCGTACACCAGCTCTGTTGCGTGCGGCGCCAGGGCGATGACGCGCAGCGCCGGTTTTTGCAGCGTGACTTGCTTGCCGTCGTCATCGACGACGGTGATGGCGGCGTTCGCGTTCAGTGCAACAACGCCAACCACGCCAGCCATAATCAAATTCAGTTTTTTCATCGCTTCCATTCGTTGAGCGCCGCGTCGAGCAGGCGCCATGCTGATTCATCGGGAGGCAGGCCAAGGCGGATGCCGCGCGCCCCTTGCTCAAACAGGCGCACCCAGATGCCGCGTTCGGCCATATGGCGCCAGAATGCTTGCGCCTGCGGCTCGGGCCACCACTGGAACAGGGCCGTCCCTTGCGAAGCAATGCCGTGCTGCGCGAGCAGCAGGCGCAGGCGCAGGCCGGCGGCGGTGAGTTGTTGTAATGTGTGCCCCTGCCACGCGGTGTCTGCCAGCGCAGCCATGGCGACCTGCTGCGCAGGGCCGGAAATGGTCCACGGTCCGAGCATGTCGGCCAGCTTGTCCAGCAGCGCCGGTTGCGCCGCGACGAAGCCCACGCGCGCGCCGGCCAGGCCGAAAAATTTTCCGATCGACCGCAGCACGATCAACCCGGGCTGGCCGCTGCGCGCGGCAACGCTGAGCGCGGGATCGGTGTCCGCGAACGCTTCGTCCACCACCAGCCAGCCCGCGCGCGTTGCCAGGTGCTCGGCCCACATCAAAAGACGCTCGGACGGCACCGTCGCGCCGGTCGGATTGTTCGGATTGCACAGCACCATGACATCGCACCTCGGCAACGCAGCTTGCAGGCCGTCATACGGAACTTCACGCGTCGCGTGGCCATGCAGGCCCCAGTGGTGCGCATGCTCCGCGTACGATGGCGCCGCCACCACCACCCGGGACGGCGGGCGCAGTTGGGGCAAGGCCTGGATCGCCGCCTGCGTGCCCGCCACGGCGATCAGCGATGGCGCCCCGTAGTAGCGCGATGCCAGCTGCAGCAGTTGCGGGTCGGTCTCGGGCAGGCGATGCCAGGTCGACGGCGCCATCGCCGGCGGCGCGTAACCATGGGGATTGAGCCCGGCCGACAGGTCGACCCAGCTGCTCAGGTCGCGGCCAAAGCGCCTGGCCGCCTCGCGCAGATTGCCGCCGTGTTCAAGCATGCAGCGCTCCCGCCGCCAGGCACGCGCATGCCAGCCACAGGACAGTGGTCGCCCGAACCAGTTTCCAGGCGCGGACAATGTCCGGACCGCGCGCACCTGGTCCCCGCCCGAGTGGCGCACGCTGTTCGAGCACCCCGTCATAGGTCGCCGCGCCGCCCAGCGACACCCCGAGCGCACCGGCGCCGCTGGCCATGACCGGGCCTGCATTGGGGCTGGACCAGGCCGGCGCCTGCTCGCGCCAGCAGCGCCATGCGCCTTTCCGGTCAGGGCCCAGCAGCACATAAGACAATGCGGTGAGGCGGGCCGGGATGAAATTGAGTGCATCGTCGATGCGCGCGGCGCAGCAGCCAAATTGTACGTAGCGGCTGCTGCGATAGCCCCACATTGCGTCCAGCGTGTTGGCAAGCCTGAACAGCAGCGCGCCCGCGCCACCGGCCACCATGAACCAGAACAGCGTGCCGAACACGGCGTCGTTGCCGTTTTCAAGCAGCGACTCCGTGCTTGCCTTGGCCAGGTCCGCTTCGCTGGCATGCGCGGTTTCGCGGCTGACGATGCGCGCAGTTAGCAGGCGAGCCTGGCCCAGATCGCCACGCGACAGCGCCTGGGCGATCGGCAAGTTGTGCTCGCGCAGGCTTCGCAAGCCAAGGCTGAAATACAGCAGCAGCGCGTGGACTGCCAGGCCGCCAAAGCCGCACGCGAAAAAGGCGCTTGCCGACAGCGGTAGCACCGCCAGCATCCATGCGGCGATGCCGCGCCAGAAACGCTGGCCACGTATGTTGAGCCGGCGTTCGAGCGCCATGGCCAGGTGGCCAAAGCCGACCAGCGGGTGCCAGCGCCGCGCTTCACCGAGCGCGCAGTCGAGCGCCACGCCGCCGACGAGCAGCAGCGCGACCTGGAGCATTGTCAGGTCGGCCAGCATGATTAAGCCTTCAGCGTCAGCGGCAAACCCGCTGCGACAAACACCACGCGCTCGCATACTGCCGCGACGGCTTGATTGAGCCGGCCGGCTTCATCGGCAAAGCAGCGCGTCATCGCGCCCATCGGCACAATGCCCATGCCAACCTCGTTCGACACCAGCACCACGTCACCCGGCGCCTTGTGCAGCGCGTCGAGCAATGCCGCGCGCTGTTCGATGAAAAGTGGGGGCAGGGTAATCACGCCAACGTCCGGGCCCGCGCCACCGTAAAACAGCAGATTGGACAGCCACAGTGTCAGGCAGTCGACCAGGATCAGATTGTCTTCGGTGCCATGGCGCTGCAACGCGCTAGCCAGGTGCAGCGGCTCTTCGACGGTTGACCAGTGCTGCGGACGCTCGCTGCGGTGCTGCGCAATGCGCGCCCCCATCTCGGCGTCGCCCGCGCTTGCGGTCGCCAGGTAGAGAACCTCGCGCCTGGACTGCACGGCCAGCTTTTCGGCGTACGCGCTCTTTCCCGAGCGGGCGCCACCCAGCACCAGTGTCGTGGTCATCTCGTAAACATGGCCGCTACAGCAGCCGGGCAGGATGGAAAGTAGGCGTGAAAGTAGGACGCCGTCAGCGAGCCGACACGGTACACCGCTTCGCCGTCCGCACCATCCGGATGCTTGATGGTGCGCTCTGCGGGTATGAGATCGGTCGTCAGTGTCGAATAGTGAAAGGTGTGCCCGCGCAGCACGCCGTGCGACGTGTCCAGCCCTTGCGGCCCGATGCCGGCCAGCCGTTCCTGCATCACCACGGCGCCCGGTACCAGACCCGCCATCGGCCACGCCGACAGCGTGCCTGCCAGCGCCATCATGCCGCCGCATTCGGCCACGATGGGCGTGCCGTTCGCGTGAGCGGCCCTGATGGACGCGATCCAGCGCTGCCCTCTCGACAGCGTTGCAGCATGCAGCTCGGGATAGCCGCCCGGCAGGTACACGGCGTGCGAGCCCGCCGGAACCGGCTCGTCGGCCAAGGGCGAAAAATAGCGCAGCTGCGCACCCATGCCGGTGAGCGTTTCCAGGTTGGCGGGATAGAGGAAAGCAAAGGCGGCGTCGCGTGCCACAGCGATGGTTGCGCCCGCCAGCAATGGCGCCAATGGCTGCGCAGGCAGCAGATCAAAGCGGGTGGTGCGCAGCGACTCCCAGGCGGCGTCGTCGAAAACCAGTTCTTGCGCCAGGCGCTCAAGCAGTGCCTCGACGTCGTCCATTTCGGCCGGCAGCACCAGGCCGAGATGGCGTTCGGGCAGCGCATGCGGCTGGCGCGGCAGCGTGGCAAACAAAGCGATGCCGCGCAGCGATGCCGCCACCATCGCCGCGTGGCCCGGGCCGGCGACGCGGTTGGCGATCACGCCGGCCATCTCCACCGGGCCGTAATCGCGCAGGCCCTGTACCAGCGCGCCAGCCGTTTGCGCCATAGCCGACGCATCGATCACTGCCATCACCGGCACGCCAAACGCGTTGGCCAGGTCGGCCGACGACGGCGCACCGTCGTACAGGCCCATGACGCCTTCGATCAGGATGACGTCGGCCTCGGTTGCCGCCTGCGCAAGCTGGCTTTGGCACTGTTCAAGGCCCACCATCCACAGGTCGAGCGAGCCGACCGGCGCGCCGCTGGCGCGTTCCAGCAGCATCGGGTCGATAAAGTCGGCGCCGCACTTGAACACCCGCACCCGCTTGCCGCGTTTGACCAGCGCGCGCGCCAGGGCCGCCGTGACGGTGGTCTTGCCTTGTCCGGAAGCGACGGCCGACACCAGCAGCACGCGCACATCGACGTGGCCTACCACTCGGTGCCCGCCTGCGCGGCGATACCGGCCTTGAAAGCGTGCTTGACGACGTTCATTTCGGTGACGGTATCGGCAATGGCGATCAGTTCCTCGGGTGCGCCGCGGCCGGTGATGACCACGTGCTGCATGTCAGGCCGCTTGAGCAAGTCTTCGATGACGGTCTCGACATCGAGGTATTTGTATTTGAGCGCGATATTGAGTTCGTCGAACAGGACCAGGCCAATGGCCGGATCGGACAGGAAGCCGCGCGCCATTTCCCACGCCTGCTGCGCCTTGGCGATGTCGCGCTCGCGGTCCTGGGTCTCCCAGGTGTAGCCTTCGCCCATGGCATGAAAGCTCACTTCATCGGGAAAGCGGCGCAGGAATTTTTCTTCGCCGGTCGACATTGCGCCCTTGATGAACTGGACCACGGCAACCTTCATGCCGTGTCCCATTGCGCGCACCACCATCCCGAAGCCGCTCGAGCTTTTGCCCTTGCCGTTGCCGGTATTGACGATGATGATGCCGATGTCCTTGCTGGCGGCGGCGATCTTTTCGTCGATGATGGCTTTTTTACGTTCCATGCGCAGCCGGTGACGCTCGTTGATATCGGTCATTCTGTTTCCTCGACGGGGATAAAGAGCCGGCGCGCGCCGTGCTCAAGGACTTCGATCGGATGGCCCAGGTAGCGGCTCAGGGTTGGCGCGCGCATGACGTCGTCGACGCGGCCGGCCTGCCACTCGCCGTCGCCCATCAGCAGCAGCGCGTGCGACGAAGCCTGGTGCGCGTGGCCCAGGTCATGCCCGATCATGATGGCGGTCTTGCCCTGTTCGCGGCACAGCCGGTTCAAGAGCCGCATCACGCTCGACTGGTGCGCCAGGTCGAGCGCGTTGGCCGGCTCGTCGAGCAGCAGCAGCGGCGTATCTTGCGCCAGCATGGCGGCGATTGCCACGCGTTGGCGCTCGCCGCCCGACAAAGTGCGCACGTCGCGCTCGGCCAGGTCCAGCACCTCCATCGATGCCAGGGCGTCACGCGCGACGAGGTAATCGTCACTGCCTTCCCAGTAGCGGTTGGCGTGGTACGGGTGGCGCGCGGCCAGCACGGTTTCGATGGCGCTGTAGGCGAAGGCGTCGCTGCGCGACTGCGGCAGGAAGGCGCGCTTGGCGGCCAGTTCGTCGAGCGGCCAGTCGGCCAGCGCTCGGCCAAGGATGGAGATTGTGCCGCCGTCGGGCGCACGCAGGCCGGCCAGGGTGCGCATCAGCGTACTTTTGCCGGCGCCGTTGCGCCCGATGATGCACCAGCATTCGCCGGGGGCGACGCGCCAGTCAAGCTTGTCGACCAGGGTGCGCGCGCCCACGGTCAGCCTGAGTGAATGGGTTTCGATCATGCGGGTCTCGATCATGCGGGTTCGATCATGCCCGGCGCAGCCGGTGAAGCTGGTACAGGAACACGGGCGCGCCGATCAGCGCCGTAACTACGCCAACGGGCAGCTGCTGCGGTGCGAGCACGGTGCGCGCCAGTGTGTCGGCCAATACCAGAAAGGTGCCGCCGGCCAGTGCGGCGGCGGGAATCAGCAGGCGATGATCGGGGCCGCAGGCAAAGCGGCAGGCGTGCGGCACGATCAGGCCGACAAAGCCGATGCTCCCGGCGCTGGTGACAGCGCTGGCGGTAAGCAGGGCGGAACAAAAAAACAGGCCCTTGCGCAGTGCGCCGACGCGAATACCCAGCGTGGCGGCAGCTTCCGCATGGAGCGATAAAACATTGAGCGCGCGCGCGCTGCGCAGGGCAAACAGCAAGCCGGCGGCAAGCACGACCCACGGCACGGCGCGCAGCGGAGCGCCCGCCAGGTCGCCGATCATCCAGAAAATCATGCTGCGCAAGCGGCTTTCAGGCGCGATCGACAGCATCAGCGTGACCATCGCCATGCACAGCGACGACAGGATCACACCGGTCAGCAACAGCTGCGACGTGCCGCCTTCGGCGCCGCCGCGCAGGTCGCGCCGGGCGAACAGGTACAGCATCATCGACACCGCCACCGCGCCGGCAAAGGCGGCCGCGTCGATGACCCACAAGGCGCCCATGACCAGCAACGCAGCCAGGGCGCCGACCGAAGCGCCGGCTGAAATGCCCAGCACATAGGGATCGGCCAGGGGATTGCGCAGCAAGGCTTGCATCATCACGCCGGCCAGGGCCAGCGCCGAGCCGGTGACGAAAGCGACCAGCGCGCGCGAGATGCGCAGTTCGAGCAAGGTGGCGGCCAGCGAGCCGTTGCTTCCGTGGGCCAGTTCGGCCAGCGCGCCCGGCATGTCCGCCAGCGGAATCGAGACGGAACCGATCATGCCAGAGAAAACCAGGCTGGCAAGGGCCAGGATCGCCAGCGAACCGATGACGACCGTGGCCCGGTGGCGCATATTGCGGAAGAACGGATGCACGGGCCTGCTCCTTACTTCACGCCGTAGCGCAGGCCGATGAATGCCTGCGAACCGGCGGTCGCGTAGGTGCCTGCCAGCTCATACTGCTTGTCGGTCGCGTTGTTCCAGCGGACGATGGCAGTCCAGTCGGGAGCAAAGCGATACGAGGCAAACAGGTTGAGCAAGCCATAACCGCTTAGCGTTGCAGTGTTGGACGTATTGTCAAAGCGCTTGCCCGACATCTGCACACCTGCGCCCAGCACCAGTGCGCCGCTGCTGTATTCGGCCGCCAGGCTGGCATGGCGTTTGGCGCGCCGCACCAGCTGCTTGCCGGTGGTGTCGTCCTGCGGATCTTGCAGGTCGAACGCGCCGCTCAACTCAAGCGGGCCAACCGTAGTGCGCGCGCCGACCGACAGGCCCGAGAGCGTGGCACGGTTGACGTTGTAGGCGCAGCCATAAGGGTGGCTTGCCGCTTCGACCGGGCACACCGAGGTGCTCACCAGCAGGTCCTTCAGGCGGTTGCGGTAGTAGACGGCAGTGACCTGGCTCGCGCCAGTGTTGTAGACCAGGCCCGCTTCTGCGTTCCTGCCGTGTTCCGGCCGGTTGCTCTCCACGCCATAACTCGGGTAGTAGAGTTCATTGAAGGTAGGTGCGCGAAAGCTGGTGCCGAAGCTGGCGTTGGCCCGCAGCGTGCTGCTGATGCGGTAGCCGTAGCCGATGCCGCCGGTGTTCACGGAGCCGTATTGCGAACTGTTGTCATGGCGCGCGCTGACTGTACCCAGGTGGGCGCCCCGCTTGATCGAATACGACGCTGCGGCCGAATTGGTGCTGCGATCACGCGACAGGGCAGCAGCGGAACTCGACAACACGTCTTCTTCGCGCCGCTCGAGCAGCACTTGCAGCAGGTCGGCGCCGAGCGCCAGGTCGCTTTGGGCGCTGTAAGTGTTCTGGCGCGTGTCAAGGCGGCTGTAGCCGGTGGCGGTGGCGTTGCTGAAGTTGGACGACTTGTCGTCCGCGCGCGAGGCCTGGAACCTGACCTGCCAGGCCGGCGAGAACTGGTGCTTTGAATACAGCGCCACATTGTTCAACACCTGTTCGCCACGCGCGTCGAAGTTTGATGCGCCGTTGTCGTACTGCGCATCGAGGCTGCTGTGCATGAACAGCAGGCCGGCTTCGTGGCCTTGGGCCAGCGCCACGCCGAACTGGCCGCTGGCGCTGTCCTTGGTGTAGCCGTCGTTGTCGCCGTTGTACGAGTAATTGCCCGGCTTGGTGGCCGAGAAGCCTTGGTCCTGGTCGCGCGTGAGCGTCAACGCATAGTTGAAGCGCCCGGCGCCGCCTGAGACCGACGCGTCCGCGCTGCGGGTCTTGTCGGAACCTGCACCAACTGAAGCGTTGATGGCCGGTGCACCGGTGCCGCGCTTGGTAAATACCTGGACCACGCCGCCGATGGCGTCGGCGCCATACATGGTGGCCAGCGGTCCGTACACAATCTCGATACGCTCGATGTTCGCCAGCGGCAGGGCGCTCCAGTTGGCGATGCCGGACGTGGACGAGCCGATGCGCACGCCGTCAACCAACACTACGGTCTGCCTGGAGTCGCCGCCGCGGATGAAGACCGAGGCGCTGGTGCCCGGGCCGCCGTTGCGCGCCACTTCAATGCCGCGCTGCTTTTGCAGCAGGTCGACGATGTTGCCCGCGCCTGAGCGCAGGATGTCTTGGGACGACAGGGTGATGTTATCGGACAGGACATCGGCCGCGGCTTGCGGCGTGCGCGATGCGGTGACGACGACGGAAGCGACGGCAGGATTGCTGGTCTCGCTGGCCTGGGCAAAAGCGGAGGTAATGGCTAGCGCAAGCGACGAGATGGCCGCGCGGCGTGATACAGGAAAGGTCATGACGGTTCTTCAATAAGTTAAGCAACCGGCCGAGTTCCCCGTTGGCCGGATTGAACAGAAATGCGCTTGCCGAAGAATAGATTGCGACTGACAGGGATGCGCTACAGCGACCCGGCCGCGTCGCGAACACCCCGCTCGCACACTTCCACCTGTCCTGGCCGGTATCCGGGCTGGCAAGTGCAACCGTCTCACCTTCCCATGCAACGCACAGTGGTTTTTCGAGACGGCCCGTCGTCCGCTGGACGACACTTGCTTACCGTTGCGGGGGCAGCACACCTTAGCCTGTGAGGCTTTGTGTTTCCCGTTTAACTGCACGCATTGAACATGCGCGCGAGCACCAAAACGTGGCGATTATACACTTTCGACGGTGATGACTGCGCCGTAAGCGATGGCGTGAGGGCGCTCGGCCGCTTCGTGGGCCATCGCAAGCGGGGCCAGGCCGCGCGCGCGGGCGGCCAGCAGGCGGATCGCGCCGGCATGGCAGACCAGGACGGCCGCGGGAAGTTGCGCGCCCATCAGCTCATCGTAAAAGTCACTGATGCGCTTTGCCATGTCCAGCACACTTTCGCCCCCGCCCGGCCGATAGGTGGCCACGTCGGCGGCCCAGGCGTCGATCTCGGCGCGCGCGATCTGGTCCCAGGGGCGCATTTCCCACGCACCGAAATCGAGTTCGGCCAGGCGCGCATCGAAGCGCACCGCGCTTGACAAGGCGCGCGCCAGCGACGCGCAGCGCAACAGCGCACTGGAATACAGCGGCACGCCGGCGGGAAGCTGGCCGCGCAGTGCCGGCAAGGACGCGCCGAGCAGTTGCGGGTCCACCGCCAGGTCGCTGCGCCCGTAGCAAACGCCGGGCGCCACCATGGGCTGCAAATGGCGCACCAAGATCAGGCGCATGCTCAGTACCAGCCGCCCTGGCCGATGCTGGCCAGCAGGCACAGGTAAATGGTTACTTCGCTGACCTGCTGGACGGCGCCCAGGCAGTCGCCCGTGTAGCCGCCGATGCGGCGCACGCATTTGGCGCCCAGCCAGATTGCGGCCGCCGCGGCGCCCAGTACGCAAACGGCGATCGTGGTCCACGACAGGTAGCCGAGCGCGCCCAGATAGAGTGCGGGAATGGCTGCGCAGGTGGCGCCGATGGAAAATTCGGCGCCCGTCATTTCCTGCGCCAGCGGCTTGGCCTTGCCTTCATCGCGCGCGTAGTCCAGCTTCCAGATCAGGCTGGCCGCCGCCAGGCGCGAAAGCGGATGGGCGAGCAGCAGGGCGGCAATTGCCGCCGCTGGCTCCATCATCGACAGCAGCGTGCATTTGAGCGCGAGCAGCAGGAGCGCGCCCACCGCGCCGTAAGTGCCGATGCGCGAATCCTTCATGATCTCCATCACCCGGTCGCGCGTCAGGCCCCCGCCAAAGCCGTCGCACATGTCGGCGAAGCCGTCTTCGTGGAAGGCACCGGTCAGGTAGATGCCGGCAGCGGTGGAGAGCAGCACCGCCACTGGCGCGGGCCACAGGCGCGCGGCGGCCAGGTACACCAGTGCGGTGGCTGCGGCCACCACGCTGCCGACCAGCGGAAAATAGCGCGCGGCGTGATGCAGCCACGCGGCCTGGAAGCCTACCCAGCGCGGTATCGGCAAGCGCGTGAAAAACTGCAGCGCGATGAAAAACAGGCGCAGCTGGTGGACGACGACGGCCATCATTGCTTGTCGCTGACCTGGGCCGATTCGAACGTCGCCATCTCGCCCAGAAAGGCGCACGCGGCGTGCAGCAGCGGCAGGGCCAGCGCGCAGCCGGTGCCTTCGCCAAGGCGCAGGCCAAGATTGAGCAGCGCTTTGGCGTCGAGCTGGGCCAGCATGCGGCGGTGGCCCTGTTCGTCGGAGCAGTGCGCAAAGACGCAGTAGTCCAGGATGGCGGGGGCGATTTTTGCCGCGACCAGCAAGGCGCTGGTGACGATGAAGCCATCGATCAGCAAGACGCTGCGCCGTTCGGCGGCGCCCAGCATGGCGCCGACCATCATCGCGATTTCAAAGCCCCCAAACGTGGCCAGGATCGCGAGCGGCTCGTCCACGCCGGCGTGCAGGGCCACGGCCGCCTCGATCACGCGCTGTTTGTGACGGATGCCGTCGAGGGCCAGGCCGGTGCCGGCGCCGACGCAGTCGGCCACGGGAATGCCGGTCAGCTTGTGCATCAATGCCGCCGCCGCGGTGGTGTTGCCAATTCCCATCTCGCCAAAACCAATGACATTGCCGGTTAAGGCTGCGGCGATCTGCGCGCCGTGCGCCATGGCGAGCTGGCAGTCGGTCGCGCTCATGGCCGCCTGCTGCGCAAAATTGGCGGTGCCGCGTCCCACTTTACGGTCGAGCAGGGCTGAGCGCGCGCCAAAATCGTGGTTGACGCCGGCATCGACGATCTGCAGCGCGCAGTGGCTTTGCCGGGCAAACACGTTGATGGCCGCCCCGCCATGCAGGAAGTTTTCCACCATTTGCCACGTCACGCTCTGGGGGTAAGCGGAGACGCCCTCGGCCACTACGCCATGATCGGCCGCGAACACGACAATTGTCGGCTCGCGCAGCGCGACGTTCACGGTTTGCTGGATCAGCCCGAGTTGCCGCGCCAGTGTTTCCAGCGCCCCAAGGCTGCCCGGTGGCTTTGTTTTGTTGTCAATTGCTTGCTGCAATTGCGCAGCAAGTTCAGGGTTGTAGGTAGGGTGGATCGTTGAATTTTGCATGAATGTAGGGTAATGAAAAGGTGGCAACATTTTTCCGCGCTAAGATAGCACATTCGAAAAGAGCGGCTTTCAACAAGGAAAAGCATGAACGAACAGATTGCACGGGATGTAGTCCTGGTGCGCGCGATCGAACTGGCCGACACCGGGCACGACATCCTCAGCGAAGACGACCGCATGTACGCCACCCGCAGCGCGCGCGAACTGGCCCAGTGGCAGGCGTCGGACAGCAAGTCCGACGTCACGACCGAGCATTTTTTGCAGCAGCGCTCCGAACAAATCCTCAAGCGCCTGGCCGAACGCACGCCGTCGCTGAAAGGGTTTTTTAGCCTGCGCACGGGCTTGACAAGGCTGGCCGTCGCGTTGCCGCTGGTGGCCTTGCTGCTGGGAGCGGGGCTGGACCGCATCAGCGACCCGCACCGCGTCGATTTGCTCTCCGCGCCGCTGCTCGGCATCATTGGCTGGAACCTGCTGGTGTACCTGATGCTGCTGGTCTGGATGGTCATTCCCTCGCCCGCCAGCAGCTGGGTCAGCGAAGGCATGATGCGCAGCCTGTCCGGCGCCAAGGTGGCGCTGCCGCGCAAGCTGCCGCATGTGCTATCGAGCGCGCTCACCGACTTCATGCGCCAATGGACAGAGCTCAGTGCCAGGCTCAATCACGCGCGCCTGTCGCGCACCGTGCATCTGTCGGCGGCCATGTTTGCGCTTGGCGCGCTGCTCTCGCTGTATGCGCGCGGTTTTCTGTCCGAATACCGGGCCGGATGGGAGAGCACATTCCTGTCGGCCGGCCAGGTGCACGCCATTTTGTCGGCACTGTTTGCACCGGTGCTGGCGCTGTTCCCGCTGCAGGGTTTTTCGATCGCCGAGATTGAAGCGCTGCGCTTCTCGCAGGTGCCGTCGGCGGCCGGCGGCGCGCGCTGGGTGCACTTGTACGGCGCCACCATGCTCCTGCTGGTGGTGCTGCCGCGCTTGGCGCTGGCCGGCTTCGCGCACTGGAAGGCGCGCCGGCTCGTGCGCGCATTCCCGCTCGACCTGGAGCAGCCGTATTTCCGCAAGCTGGGCGACCAGATTGGCGCCAGTGGCCCCGCTGTGTTGCGGGTGCTCCCCTACAGCTTCACCGTCGATGAAGCGCGCGACCGCGGCTTGACGCAGGTGGCGACCATGCTGCTGGGCGAGCAGGCGCGCGTGATGTTGCGCCCGCCGAGCGCGTATGGCGAAGAGCCCCAGGAAGTGCTGCGCGAAGTGAACCTGGACGATCCGGCCGTGACCTACACCGCCGTGCTGTTCAACCTCGCGGCGACGCCGGAAAAGGAAAATCACGGCGTTTTCCTCGATTATCTGGTGCGCACCTCGAAACGCGGCGTGGCCGTGCTGATCGACGAATCATCGCTGGCCGAACGCAGCGACGAAACGCGTATGGCGCAGCGCGTCGCACTATGGCAGGAATTTTGCAGCTTCCATCGCGCACCGGCCACCATCATTAACCTTCGCAATCCACCCCAGCGCCCGCTCGACCAGGACGCCGGACTACGGGTATCGAAACCTTCATGAACGACACAGCCGCCACCATCCAGTTTGCGCTGATCTCGCATACCAACAACGGCAAGACCACGCTGGCGCGCACGCTGGTCGGGGTCGACGTGGGCGAGGTGCGCGACGCCGCCCACGTCACCGTGCTGGCCGAAGAGCACACCTTGCTCAAGACCGCCGAGGGCGACGCCTTGCAGCTATGGGACACGCCCGGCTTTGGCGACTCGGTGCGCCTGCTGCGCCGCCTGGCAATGGCGGGCAACCCGATCGGCTGGTTCCTGCGCGAAGTGTTCGACCGCTACCGCGACAAGCCGTTCTGGCTCAGCCAGCAAGCATTGCGCACCGCCCGCGATTCTGCCGACGTGGTGCTGTACCTGGTCAATTCGTCCGAACTGCCCCGGGATGCAGGCTACCTGCCGGCCGAAATGAAAATTCTTGAGTGGCTGGGCAAACCGGTAGTGGTCTTGCTCAACCAGATGGGCCCGCCCCGGCCCGCCAATGAGGAAGCGGCGGAGCAGGCGCGCTGGAAAGCGCACCTGGATCAATATCCGATCGTGCGCGACGTGCTGGCGCTGGACGCCTTTGCCCGCTGCTGGGTGCATGAGCGCGTGTTTTACGAGGCGGTCGGCAAGCTGCTGGACGAGTCCAAACAAGCAGGATACGCGCGCCTGCTGGCCCTGTGGCAGGCCAACAACCAGGACCGCTTCCATGAAGCGATGCGCGTTGCCGCCGTCCAGCTAGCCGCAGCGGCGCGCGACAGTGAACCGATCGCGCTGGCCGACACCGGCTTTCTGCAAAGCGCCATGAAGGCGGTCGGCCTGGCCAAGTCGGCCGACCAGCAGCGCCAGGAAAAGGCCATGGCGGTGCTGGTCGAGCGGCTCAATGCCGGCATTGGCGAAACCACGCGCGTGCTGCTCAAGCTGCACCGGCTCGACCCTGGCGAGGCTGCCAGGATCAATGCGCGCGTGCGTGAAAACTTCAAGGTGCGCGCGCCGGTCGACAAGGCGCAGGCCGGCTTGCTGGGCGCGGTCGTCTCGGGCGCGGCGACGGGCTTGTCGGCCGACCTGATGACAGGGGGGCTGACCTTCGGCGCCGGGGCGCTGCTGGGCGGCGTGGTGGGGGCCTTGACGGCGGCCGGCGCCGCATGGGGCTTTAACACCAGCACCGAGCGCAACAAGACCACCGTGGAATTTGCCGACGAATTCTTGCACACGCTGCTCCTTGGCAGCGTGCTGCGTTACCTGGCCGTGGCCCACTTCGGGCGCGGACGCGGCAATTTCGTCGAGGGCGAGGCGCCCGCGTTCTGGCAGACCGAGGTGGAAGCGGCGGCCGCGCCGCACGCGAACGAACTGGCCGGCCTGTGGAGCGCACTGCGCCAGGAAGACGACAGCGGCAAAGCAGGCGAGCGCCTGCGCCAACTGCTGACTGCCGTTGCAACCCACGCGCTGTCGCGTCTTTACCCAACGAAGGTCGATCCGGAACTGCACGGTCGGTAACGGTGTGACAACGCTGGGATACCTGTTCCATTTCGGGACAGGTGGCGCAGGCGCTGCGGCGTGGCAGCCATGGCATGGCAATTGCTCCTGTTGATGTATTCATCCATCAAAACAGCAGGAGACACCATGAAAAAATCCCTTCGCAGTCTGGTACTTTGGGCAGGCCTGGCCAGCGCAGTCACCACCTCCATGTTCGCCATTGCGCACGGCAACGTCACGCCGCAGGCGGTCGACACCGCCGGCCTGCCGCCGCTGGGCGACAAATGGCGCGACGAAAATCCCTTCAAGACCAACAAGCTCGCGCTCAAGATCGGCGCCTCGGCGTTTGGTCAGAACTGCGCGCGCTGCCACGGCATCGACGCCATTTCGGGCGGGATCGCGCCCGACCTGCGCTTGCTTGACCGCGACTGCGTGGGCTTGAAGGTCGAAGCCAAGAAGCTGGCCTGCTCCAAGGAGATGGACGCCTACTTCCTGACCTCCATCCGCGGCGGCAAAGTGCGCAATGGGGCGGTGTACATGCCCTCCTTTGAAGGCGTCTTCAACCAGGAAGCCATGTGGTCGATCAAGACCTATCTCGAATCGCGCCGCGAAACCAAATAGGGAGGGCACATGACTACGATCCGTGCACTGATCGCCGGCGCCGGCGCCTGCGCCGCGCTGGCGATGGCAGGCCCCGCCCACGCCGACTGGCAGAAAATTCAACAGTCGGGCGGCCTCAAGGTGGCGGTCTACAATGAGTTTGCGCCGTTCTCGGACGAAGGCCAGGGCATCGACGTCGACCTGGCGCAGGCGCTCGCCAAAAAGCTGGGCCTGCGCCTGAACCTGCTGCCGTTTCCGGCCGGTGAAGAGCTGGGCGACGACCTGCGCAACATGGTCTGGAAAGGCCACTACCTGGGGTACGGCCCGGCCGACGTGATGCTGCATGTGCCGGTCGATAACCGGCTGATGGCGGCCAATCCGCAAGTCGTCATTTTTGCGCCCTACCATGTCGAGGGCGTGCGCCTGGTGCGCAGCGCACGCACGGTGCCAAGCTTTGACGGCGTCGATTCGCTGGCCGGCAAACGCATCGGCGTGGAGAAAGTTTCGATTGCCGCGATGGTGATGCTGGGGGAGGGCAATGGAAAATTTACCCCTGGCGTGAAGATTTATCCGAGCGCGATCGAGGCGCTTGAAAAACTCAAGGCTGGCGAACTGGACGCGGTGCTTGCCACCCGCTCGGAAATCGACTCCGTGCTGCGCGGCGACCGGGCTTTTCCAGTGCACGACATTGCATTTCAGCGCCTGCCGCGCTCGGGATGGGCGGTCGGCATGGCGGTGCGCAAGGACGACACCGAGATGGCCAAGCTGCTGCAGCAAGCCATGAACGAGATGGCGGCCAGCGGTGAGCTCAAGGCGATTTTCGCGTGGCATGGGGTGCAGGTCGTCACGCCATGAAGCGCTGGTGCGGGGCGCTGGGCCTGGCGCTGGCGTGCCAGCCGGCGCTTGCCGACACCGTTGAAATCGTCGGCACTGCGCCCCTTGCTGGACTGGGGATTGAACGCAAGCTGCTGCCGTACTCGGTGCAACTGGCGGGCAGCGACCAGATCGGCGACGCGCATGCGGGCAACCTGGCGGACTACCTGAACTGCAACCTGAATGGCGTGAACGTCAACGACATTTCGGGCAGCCCGTTTCAGAACGACGTGGCCTACCGCGGCTTTCGGGCCTCGCCGGTACTCGGCACTGCGCAGGGCTTCTCGGTCTACCTGGACGGCGTGCGGGTCAACGAGCCGTTCGGCGACGTGGTGAACTGGGACATGCTGCCCGAATCCGCGCTGGCCAGCGTGCTGCTGGTGCCCGGTTCAAATCCCGTGTACGGACTCAATACCCTGGGCGGGGCGCTGGTGCTGACCACCAAAAGCGGCGCCACGCACCCGGGAGGTGAAGTCGATCTGTCAGTCACAAGTGGGGGCCGGCGGCGGCTCGACCTGGCGCTGGGCGCGGTGCATGGCAACTGGCACAGCTTTGTTGGTTCGACCCTGTTTGACGACGATGGCTGGCGCGACCATTCGCAGGGCCGGCTTGGCAATGTGTTTGCCAAGGTCGGACGCGACGACGGCGTGTCGGCGGCCAGCGTGTCGCTGCTGGGCGGGCGCAGCCAACTGCGCGGAAACGGCTTGCTGCCCGACGAACTGGCGCAGCGGGACTGGCGCGCCGTGTACACGTTCCCTGACGAGACGCGCAACGCGCTCTGGCAACTGGCTCTCAATGCGAGCCGGCGTTTTAACGGCGGCGCCGTGCTCTCGGCGCTGGCCTATGCACGCCGCAGCCGCAGCGACACCGTCAACGGCGACGTGGAGGAAGGGCCCGCAGGCGTGTTCAATACCACCAGCACGCGCCAGCGGGGCCAGGGCGCCAGCGTGCTGCTGGGCGTGCGCGGCAAGCGGCACCGTATCGACATCGGCGCCACGGTTGACGCCAGCGCCGTCGCCTTTGCCCAGTTCGAGCAAGATGGCGTGCTGACGGACGAACGCGGCATCGTTGCCGACCCGGCGCAGGAGCGCGTTCCTGCATCGTCGGTGACGGGCCGTGCCAGCGCGCTCGGCGTGTTTGCCAGCGACACCTGGAGCGCCGCGCCCGGGCTGCACGTGACGGCGGCCGCGCGCGTCAACCACGCCGCAGTGAGTAATACGCTGACCAGCGCCAGGGGCTTGCAGCCGCGCGAACGCTTCACCTACAGCAGCATGAATCCATCGCTCGGCGCAGCCTTCGAGGCCGGCGCCGGCTGGATGCTGGTGGCCAACGCCGCGCAGGGCAACCGGGTGCCGACCGTGATCGAACTAGGCTGCGCCGATCCCACGCAGCCCTGTCAGCTGCCGGTAGGCCTGCAGTCCGATCCCTACCTGAAACAGGTCGTCGCGCGCACGCTCGAAGCCGGCGCCCGCTACCAGCATGGGGGAACCAGCGCTTCGCTGTCGCTGTACCGCACCATCAACCGGGACGACATCCTTTTCATCAGCTCCGGCCTGTCGCGCCAGGGTTACTTTGCCAATTTTGAACGCACGCGCCACCAGGGACTCGATTTTTCGTGGCGCGCGAACGTGGGCCAGGTACAGCTCAATGCCAGTTACAACTACCTCGACGCCGCGTATGACGCCAAGGGCACGCTGTTTACCGGTGTGCGCGCAGTGCCGGTGGAGCAGGGCACGCCGCTGGCCGGTTTGCCGCGCCATAGCGTCAAGCTGGGCGCGCAATGGATGCTGGGCGAGTCGTTCACGGTGGGCGCCGACGCGCAAGTTTTTTCGCGCATGGGAGTACAGGGAAATGAAGACGGTCTGCTGCCCGGCCTTGGGGTGGCCGGCTACCGCCTGTTGAGCGTGCGCGCCAGCTGGGAAAGCGCCAAGCACTGGGAGCTGTACGCGCGCGTCGACAATCTGCTGAACCGGCGCTTTGCCAGTTTTGGCGTCGTGGGCCGCAACCTGTTTGGCGCGGCGCCGGACGCCAACACGCGCTTCATCGCACCGGGCACGCCCCGCATGCTGCGTTTCGGGGCGCGCTACCACTATTGAGCCGCTTGAAAAATCAGCGCCAGCTGTATTGGGCGCTGAAACCGAGCATCCAGTTGCGGCCCGGCGCCGCCTCGTAGAAGCGCTTGTTGGCGTCGCCCACGATGACCGAGCCGACGTAGGCTTTGCCGGCCAGGTTATTCACGCGCACGAATTGTTTCAGGCGCCAGCCGTCCAGCGTCTGCTGCGCCTGGACGCGCGCATTGAGCACCGCGTAGCCCGGCGCCGGGATGTCGAGATTGGCGTCATCCGCATACACCTTGCTGCTGGCAGTCGTTTCGATGGCTGCCCCAAGATTGCCGCCGCTGCTGTTCCAGGCCAGTTCTGCGAACAGGTTCGCCCGCGGCACGCCGGGCAGGCGGCTGCCTTGCGCCACGGCGCCAAAGCCTTGCGCGTAAATGGCGCGCAGCAGCGTGATGGCGGCCCGGCTGCTGAAACCCGCGTCCAGCTTGCTGTCGACCGACAGTTCGGCGCCCTGGCGCAGCGTGGCGCTGGCGTTGCGGTAGCTGGTGCGCCCGCCAGTGGCCACATCGACCACCAGTTCGTCGTCGGTTCTGGCCTGGAACAAGGCCGCGTTCACGCGCGTATTGCTGCCGATGTAGGTTTTGACGCCGGCTTCCACATGCACGCTGGTGGCAGGGCGAAGGCCAAAATTGAAACCCGCCCCGGCGCCCGAGTAAAACAATTCATTGAGCGTGGGCGCTTCAAAGCCGCGCGCGGCGCTGGCATACACGTTCAGGACCGGCGAGACCTTGTACAGAGCGCCAAGTACCGGCGTAGTGTGGCGATAGTTGACGCTGCCGCTGTCAATGCCATTGCTGGCGTAGCGGTCGGTGACGGCCACCTTCAGGCGGCTGTGGCGCAGTCCTCCCGTCAGCACCCAGGGGCCGCCCTGCCATTCGGCCTGCGCGTACGGGTCAATGCTCGAGACGGTATCGCTCTCGTCGCGACGCAGTTTGCCTTGCAGGCCAAACTGCGCGCCGACGAAGTTTTCGAAACCCTGGCGCTGGTCGCGCGATCGTCCGTAGTCCAGACCGACGGTGGTACTGAGCTTGCCGCCCGCCAGCGGCAGCACGTGCAGCCAGTTGATGTCGGCACCGTGAAAGTCGCGCGCGAAATCGACCACGCCGCCGGACTGGGTGGCCGGCGTCTGGACAAAGCGCGAAAACGCCTGGTACTGGATCACTTGCCGGTTGCCGGCGTAGGCCATCAGGCGCACGCGGTCCTCGCCCAGGCGCTGCTCGAACGAGATGCCAGCCTGTTGATGGTCGATGCTCTTGCGCGTGTTGTAGCGCTCGGCCAGCGTGCGCTTGGGCGTGGCGGTATCGGTGGCGTCGGTTTCGCCGGCGCGCCGGTCGCGCTGCAAAGTGGCCCAGGTGACGCCGAGCGGGTCTTGCGTGTCGTCCTGGCGCAGCGCGCTGGCGGTGACGGCCAGGCGGCTCGCGTCCGTGGGTGCGAGCGTCATCTTGGCGTAGGCCTGGTCGCGCGTGGCTGCGCTGTGGCTGCGGTAGCCGTCGGTATCAAAGCGCGAGGTGTCAATCACGTAGCCGATGCCGCCGCTCTCGCCCTGGGCGTTGACGTCAAGCTTGCGGCTGCCGTAGCTGCCCGCCGTCAGGGTCGATTCGACGCTGGGGCGGCCTTTGCCGTCGCGCGTAAAGAGGGCGATGGTGCCGCCCGAGTGGTTGCCGTAAATGGCCGAAAACGGCCCGCGCAGCACTTCGATGCGGTCGGCCAGGTCGAGGTTGAAGGTGGCCGCCTGGCCCTGGCCGTCGGGCATGGTGGCCGGGATGCCGTCGGCAATCAGGCGCACGCCGCGCACGCCAAAGGCGGAGCGGGCGCCAAAGCCGCGCGAGGAAATCTGCAGGTCTTGCGCATAGTTCTGGCGGTTTTGCACGACCAGTCCGGGCACGGCGGCCAGGGCTTCCGAGGCGTTGACGCGCATCTGGGCGGCGCCGATGCGGGCCGCGTCGATGACGTCGATGGCCGCCGGCAGGTCGAAGCTGGCGTGTTCCATGCGGCTGCCGCTGACGACGACGACGTCGACCGGCGCGCCGGCAACAGCGACGGCGACGGCGACCGGCGCGGCGGCGCCCGACTGGGCAGCGGCCAGCGGCGAGAGCGCGGCAGCCACCAGGCTGGCGATGGCGTTGAGGCGAAATGGGTGGTTCATGCAGTCTCCAATAATGAGGTACGCCCGCTTGCGGTCATTCGGCGGGTCTGTGCCAACAGCGTAAGCAATATACCTGCCAGCACAAAATTTTGCAGTGGCACAGTGCTTGCATGAAATCCCGCATGCGCGCGCGGCTTGCGCCTTCATTTATGAAAGGGATTCCATGAAAAACTTCGCTTTGTTCTCTCTCGCAACTATCGTTGTGGCCAGTGCCGCCGCCGGCCCCCTGGCCTATGTGCCCAATGAAAAATCCGGTACCGTCAGCGTGATCGACACCGCAACCGATGCCGTGGTGCGCGAACTGGCGGCCGGCAAGCGCCCGCGCGGTATCGCCGCCGACCCGGCCGGCAAGACCTTGTTCGTAACCGATGCGGGCAGCAATGCGCTGCTGGTGCTGGACGCGGCAGGCGGGGCGGCGGAGCCGTCAATTCCCCTTGGCAAGTCGCCGTAAGGGGTGCACGCGTCGGCCGACGGCCGTTACGTGGCCGTGGCGGTGGAAGAAAGCAACAGCGTGACGCTGATCGATGCGCCAAGCCGGCGCCAGCTGGCCGACATCAAGGTCGAGGGCAAGAATCCCGAGCACGCCGTGTTCAGTCCGGACGGTCGCTGGCTGCTGGTCAGCGCCGAGGAAGCGGAGCAGGTCGACGTCATCGACGTGGCGCTGCGGCGCCAGGTGGGCAAGATCGCCGTCGGCCTGCGCCCGCGCGGGATCGGTTTTTCGGCCGACTCGCAGCGCGCATATGTGGCCGCGGAAATGGTCAGCACCGTGTACGTGATCGACATGGCGACCAGGACGGCGGTCGCGGCCATACCTGCCGGCAAAAATGCGAACGGCATTGCCGTGCATCCGAATGGCAAGCATGTGTATGTCTCGAACGGGGCGGACGGCACCGTGATGCGGATCGACACGGCGACCAATCGCGTCAGCGCCACGATTGCGGTGGGAAAGCGTCCGTGGAACATGGCGCTCACGCCCGACGGGGCCAAGTTGTACGTCGCGAACGGCCGCTCCGCCAGCGTCAGCGTGATCGATACGGCAAGTGGCAGCAAGCTGAAGGATATCCCGGTTGGCGAATTGCCTTGGGGTGTACTGATCCGCTGACTGCTCCAGATTGCAACACCCGGTGGCACGCCGCAGTGTTCAGAAAACAAACAGTTCGCCAGCTTCCTTGCGATTGATCAATAGGACCTTTTGACCTGCTTCTACTCTGGAATGTCCCTTTGTCCCGTTCGCTGGCACGGCGCTTGCGCTAGGGAACAGGTGATCAACACACTCCGTTGCCTGCAACGGTAATCCAACTACTTCAGAAAGAGGACGACATGAATCTCGCGGACATCAGCAAACTGGGCGTCGCCAATCCATTCAAGCAACGCTATGACAATTACATCGGCGGCAAGTTCGTGGCGCCGGTCAAGGGCGAGTATTTCGGCAACATCACGCCGATCACCGGGCAGGTTTTTTGCGAAATCGCCCGTTCGAGCGCCGAAGATATCGAGCTGGCGCTGGACGCCGCCCACGCCGCCAAGGATGCCTGGGGCAAGACGTCGCAAACCGAGCGCGCCAACATCCTCAACAAGATCGCCGACCGCATGGAGGCGAACCTGACCTTGATCGCCACCGCCGAAACCATCGACAACGGCAAGCCGATCCGCGAAACCATGGCCGCCGACATTCCGCTGGCCATCGACCATTTCCGTTACTTTGCCGGCTGCATCCGGGCCCAGGAAGGCTCGGTCGCGCAGATCGACCATGAAACCTACGCTTACCACTTCCACGAGCCGCTGGGCGTGGTCGGGCAGATCATTCCATGGAACTTTCCGATCTTGATGGCGGTGTGGAAGCTGGCCCCGGCGCTGGCCGCCGGCAACTGCGTCGTGCTGAAACCGGCCGAGCAGACCCCGGCGTCGATCCTGGTCTTGATCGAGCTGATCGGCGACCTGCTGCCGCCAGGCGTGCTCAACATTGTCAACGGCTTTGGCCTGGAAGCGGGTAAACCGCTCGCTTCCAACAAGCGCATCGCCAAGATCGCGTTTACCGGCGAAACCGGCACCGGCCGCTTGATCATGCAATACGCGGCGCAAAACTTGATTCCCGTCACGCTGGAACTGGGCGGCAAGTCGCCGAACATTTTCTTTGCCGACGTAATGGACGCCGACGACGCATTCTTCGACAAGTGCCTGGAAGGCTTCGCCATGTTCGCGCTGAACCAGGGCGAAGTGTGCACCTGCCCGTCGCGCGTGCTGATTGAAGAATCGATCTATGAAGCCTTCATGGAGCGCGCCCTGGCCCGCGTGGCCGCCATCAAGCAGGGCAATCCGCTCGATGCATCGACCATGATCGGCGCCCAGGCTTCGCACGAGCAGCTGGAAAAAATCCTGTCGTACATGGATATCGGCAAGCAGGAAGGGGCCGAACTGCTGGCCGGCGGCGAACGCAACATGCAGGCGGGCGACCTGGAAGGCGGCTATTACGTGCAGCCTACCGTGTTCAAGGGCGACAACAGCATGCGCATCTTCCAGGAAGAAATTTTCGGGCCAGTGGTGTCGGTCACGACCTTCAAGGATGAAGCCGATGCGCTGCGCATTGCCAACGATACCTTGTATGGTCTCGGCGCCGGGCTGTGGACGCGCGACGGTTCGCGCGCCTTCCGCGTGGGCCGCGCCATCCAGGCCGGGCGCGTGTGGACCAATTGCTACCACCTGTATCCGGCGCATGCCGCTTTCGGCGGCTACAAGCAGTCGGGCATCGGGCGCGAGAATCACAAGATGATGCTCGACCATTACCAGCAGACCAAGAACCTGCTGGTCAGCTACAGCCCGAACGCACTCGGCTTTTTCTGACAGGTGAGCCCCATGGACCATCCACTCGCACGCGTGATTGCAACAGAACAGGCCCTGGCCATGATCGGCGAGCTGCGCAAGCGGCATGGTCCGCTCATGTTTTTCCAGTCGGGCGGGTGCTGCGACGGCAGCGCGCCCATGTGTTACCCGGCAGGCGAATTCAACATCAGCGACACCGATGTGTACCTGGGCAACCTGGACGGGGCGCCGTTCTATATGGGGCTTGAGCAATTTGCATACTGGGAGCATACCCAGTTGATTATCGACGTGGTCGACGGCAACGGCGGCATGTTTTCACTTGATAACGGAACAGGGCGACGCTTCCTGACGCGCTCGCGCCTGTTCACCGATGAGCAATTGCGCATCCTCAGCGCCGATTCGCCGGCCAAGCGCCAACTATAAAAACCGATTCATACAAGAGGAGAGAATTGTGCAGAAAAAACTACTGGGTGTCGTGATCGGCATGGCCGCCGCATCGCTGGTGCAAGCCACCAATGTCACCAGCGCCATGCTGGTCAACACGGCCAAGGACCCGAAAAGCGTGCTCTCGTCCGGCATGGGGACCGAAGGCCAGCGCTTTTCGCCGCTGACCATCGTCAATACCAAAAACGTGAGCAAGCTGGTGCCGGCCTGGTCGATGTCGTTCGGCGGCGAAAAGCAGCGCGGGCAGGAATCGCAGCCCTTGATCCATGACGGAAAAATGTTCGTGACCGCATCGTATTCGCGCATCTTTGCCGTGGATCTGAAAACCGGCACCAAGCTGTGGAAGTACGAGCACCGGCTGCCGGACGGCATCATGCCATGCTGCGACGTGGTCAACCGGGGTGCTGCGCTGTACGGCAACCTGGTCATTTTCGGCACGCTCGACGCCCAGCTCGTCGCGCTCGACCAGACCACGGGCGCGGTGGTGTGGAAGGAAAAGGTCGACGACTACGCGGCCGGCTATTCGATGACGGCCGCGCCGCTGATCGCCAAGGGCTTGCTGCTGACGGGTGTCTCGGGCGGCGAGTTCGGCATCGTGGGCCGGGTCGAAGCGCGCGACCCGATGACGGGCCAGCTGGTCTGGTCGCGTCCGACGGTCGAAGGCCACATGGGCCACAAGTACGACAAGGACGGCAAGGCGAGCGACAACGGCGTCTCGGGCACGGTCAACAAAACCTGGCCGGGCGACTTGTGGAAGACCGGCGGCGCCTCGACCTGGATGGGCGGCACCTATGACGAGAGCACCGGCCTGGCGTATTTCGGCACGGGCAACCCGGCGCCGTGGAACAGTCATCTGCGCCCGGGCGACAACCTGTTTTCCTCGTCCACGGTGGCCATTGATCCGGCCGACGGCAAGATCAAGTGGGCGTACCAGGGCACGCCGAACGATTCGTGGGACTTTGACGGTTCCAATGAATTTGTCACCTTCGACATGGATGGCAAGCGCTACGGCGGCAAGGCGGACCGCAACGGCTTTTTCTACGTGGTGGACGCCAAGAACGGCAAGCTGCAGAACGCCTTTCCGTTCGTAAAAAAAATCACCTGGGCCAGCAGCATTGACCTCAAGACGGGCCGGCCCAATTTCATCGCCGCCAATCGTCCGAGCGACCCGACCAAGGGCGCTGACGGCAAGAAGGGTTCGACGGTGTTCTCGGCACCGGCGTTTCTGGGCGCGAAAAACCAGATGCCGATGGCGTACAACCCGCAGACCAAGCTGTTTTACGTGCCGGCCAACGAGTGGGGCATGGATATCTGGAATGAGCCGATCAGCTACAAGAAGGGTGGGGCATTCCTGGGCGCGGGCTTTACCATCCGGCCGATTTTCGACGACTATATCGGCGCGCTGCGCGCGGTCGACCCGAAGAGCGGCAAGATCGTCTGGGAGATCAAGAATACCGCGCCGTTGTGGGGCGGGGTGATGAGCACCGCCGGTGGGCTGGTTTTTTACGGCACGCCGGAAGGGTTTCTGAAGGCGGTCGACGCCAGGTCGGGCAAGGAGCTGTGGAAGTTCCAGACCGGCTCCGGCGTGGTCGCGCCGCCGGTCACGTGGCAGGACGGCGGGGAGCAGTATATTGCCGTGGTGTCGGGCTGGGGCGGCGCAGTGCCCCTGTGGGGCGGTGAAGTGGCCAAGAAGGTCAACTTTTTGGAGCAGGGTGGATCGGTGTGGGTGTTCAAGCTGCCCAAAGGGTGAGGGTGCGGACAGGGTAGTTTTAAAGACGGCTTCGGCCGTCTTTTTTTATGGAAATCGTGCAGGCGGCGGTCGCAAAAAGGGAAGGTTGCAGCAGTCGTAGGTCGGATAAGCGCTAGCGCAATCCGACAAGCGTCGCGTTGACGCATGTCGGATTGCGCTGGCGCTTATCCGACCTACGCTCATCATTGCAACACATTCGCGCCAATGGCAGCGCTGTCGTAACCTTGGCCTGCCTGCGCGAGGACGATGTGGCGCAGCGATCAAAAACAGAACACCGCTGCATCACATCTGGTCCGATTCTGCACACAAGCGCGCCCATACCTGCGCCATCCAGCCTTCATCGCTTCAGGCACGCTTATTGCCATCTCCTTTAGTACATCGCGTGATGTACACAGCATATAAAACATAAAGAGGGATCCCATGAAGAAGATTTTTGCGTTGACCGTTATCGCCGCAGCGAGCATGCAGCAAGCACAGGCTGTCGACATCAAGGCCGGCGACTGGACGGTCGGCGTGGGCGGCATCGTCAACGCCTATTACACGGTCGTCTCCTGCAAGGGCGACGCAGTCGGCGGCCTGGCACTGGGCTCGCAAGGCCTGGGCTGTGGTGGCCGGGACGATCGCACCACCATCGGCAACGGCCTGCTGCCCAACGGCCTGGTCGCATCGGCCGCGTCCACCCAGGGCGGCTATGACGTCAAGGCGCTGATCGGCATCTACAATTCAACCGCCACCGACAGCGCCATCGGCCAAAACAGCGTGGTCGATGTGCGCCAGGCGTACTTCACATTCGGTAACGCCGAGATCGGCACCATCAAGCTTGGCCGCGACTACGGCATCTTCGGCGCCAATGCCATTCTCTCCGACATGACGCTGCTCGGCGCCGGCGCGCCGGTGCAGGCGACCCAGCGCGGCCGCGTCGCGCTCGGCCACATCGGCGCCGGTTACACCTACCTTGGCAACTACGGACAGATGGCGTACAGCACGCCCAAGTCAGCCTCCGGCATCGGCTTCGACGTGGGCTTGATGAGTCCAGTGGACGACACCCCGGTCGTGGCCAGCCCCGCCTTCAGCGCCGGCTCGAGCCCGCAGCTGCAGGCGCAGGTGACGTACACGACATCCGGCTTCAAGGCGTGGCTCGGCGCCAAGTCGCAGAAATTTGAATCGGTCACGCCCGGCGTGGACGACCTGACCATGCGCGGCGTCGAGATCGGCGCGTCCTATACATCCGGCGCCTTCGGCCTGCTGGGCAATGTGCAAAGCGGGAAGGGGCTGGGCATCCTGTCGGACGCCGATCAGGGCGACGTCAAGTCCGTCAACTACCTGGCGCAGGCCACGTACAAGACCAGCCCGAAGCTCAAGCTGGGTCTTGGCTACGGCATGAGCGAGAACGATGAAAATACCGCCGGCACGGGCGGCCTGAAGTCGAATGCCAACCTGACGCTGGGCGCTTACTACTCGCTCAATAGCGCCGTCACGCTGGTTGCTGAAGTTGGCCGCACGCGCTCGCGCGGCTTTGACGGCAGCAGCGCGCGCATGAACGGCGCGGCGCTTGGCGGCATCATCTTCTTCTGATAGTGGCGCGCGTGCGATTGATTCGTTACCTGTTGCTGTGGGCCGCGGTGCTGTGCACAGCGAGCGCGGCGGCCGGCACGCTGTCGCAGGCTGACCTGGCCAGGCGCTTTCCCGCGCCTTTGCAGGTCGGCCAGAAGGCGGCCGACATTGCGGCCTGGCCTATCTTCAAGCAGAACGGGACGTCGACCGACCTGGTGGGTTATGCCTTCGAGTCGATCGACCTGGCGCCGATTCCCGGTTTTGCCGGGGTGCCGATGAACGCGCTGGTGACGATTGATCCGGCAGGGACCTTCCTCGACGTCGTGGTGCTGTCGCACCACGAGCCGGTGTTCCTGGACGGCTTGGGAGAGGCGCCCCTGTTTCAGTTTGCAAGCCAGTACAAGGGACTGTCCCTCAAGCAGAATCTGCATATCGACAGCAAGACCAAGCGCGAACGCGCGCCCGATGCCGCCAACGCCTACCTGGACGGCGTATCGAAGGCGACGGCGTCGGTACGCATTCTGAATCAGAGCGTGCTGTCGGCGGCGCTGAAGGTCGCGCGCAAGAAGCTGGGGTTCGCGGCCGGCCGCGACCCCGACCAGATCGCGCGCATCAACATGGACTACTTCGACAAGCTCACTACCAGCGACATGCTCGCTGCTGGCCTGATCAAGCGGGTGCGCTTGCTTAACCGCGATGTCGAGCGTTTGTTTGCTGGCAGCGCGGGTGCAGGCCTGGAGCCGCAGGCGCTGAACGAACCCGATGAACTGTTCATTGACCTGTACCTGGCGCAAGTGTCGGTGCCGTCGGTGGGGCGCAACCTGCTGTCGCCTGCGAGCTGGGCCAAGCTGAAGGGCCGGCTCGATCCGGGCGACCAGGCGCTGCTGGTCATGTCCGGTGGCCGCTACAGTGTGCTGGCCGATGACTTTGTCCGCGGCGGCATCACGGAGCGCATCGGCATGCGGCAGGACAAGCTGCCCATCGACATGCGCGACCTGGACCTGGACATCAAACTGGCCGATCCGGCGGCGCTGCCGGTGTCGAACATCGCCGTGTTTCGGGTGATCGCGCAGGCGGGCCTGGACCCGGCAAGTTCAATCGATTTTTCGCTGCCGATCACGCGCAAGAAGGGCATCGTCTATCCGGAACGGATCGTGCGCGCCGTCGACTTCCAGTACGCGCTGCCGCTCAAATATATAGACGCACCAACGGCAAGCGAAAAATCGTGGGTCGGGATCTGGCGTGCGCGTGTTGGCGAGCTTGGGATCCTCGCGGCGGGGCTGGCGCTGTTGGCCGCAGCGCTGACGGGGCAAAAGCGCCTGACGGCCGACGGCGCGCGCTTTGCCTGGTTTCGTCGTGCCTACCTGTTGTTCACGGTCGCCTTTGTCGGCTATTACGCGCAGGGCCAGCTATCGATCGTCAACGTTACCGGCGTGATCCAGTCGCTGCTGGCCGGCCGCTCGCTGGAGTTTTTCATGTACGACCCGATGACCGTTGTGCTGTGGGGGTTTGTGGCCGTATCGCTGCTTGTATGGGGAAGGGGAACCTTCTGCGGCTGGCTGTGTCCATTTGGCGCGCTGCAGGAATTGACCGGAAAACTGGGCCAGGCGCTGCGTCTGCCCCAGCTGAAAATACACACGCGCGCCGATGGGCGTCTCAAGCTTGTCAAGTACGGCCTGCTGGCGGCGATCGGCGCCAGTGCCGTGTTCGCGCCCGCGCTGACCGACAAGCTGGTGGAGCTCGAACCGTTCAAGACCGCAGTCACGCTAAATTTTATACACGCCTGGCCTTTCGTGGCGTACGCAGTCGGCTTGCTCGCACTGTCGATGGTTTCGTATAAATTCTTTTGCCGTTACCTGTGTCCTTTCGGCGCGGCGCTGGCGCTGTTTGGCTACGTGCGCATCTTCGATTGGATAGTGCGGCGCAAGCAGTGCGGCACGCCGTGCCAGAGCTGCCGCCGCCACTGTAAATACAAGGCGATCAAGTCCGATGGCGCCATCAGCTACGACGAGTGCTTCCAGTGCATGGAATGCGTCGTCATTTACGAGAGCGACGCACAATGCGCGCCCTTGATGCTCGAACTCAAACGCGCGCGCACGATTCCCATCGTGGTCGCGCCAAACCGATAACATGGAGGCCGTCATGCAACGCCGAACCTTTATAGCAGCATCGCTTGGTGCGGTGGCAGGCTGCGCGCGACTGCCGGGAGAGCCGCGCTGCGCTACCCATTCGGCCGCGGCGCTGGCCTTTGGCACCACTGTCACCATCACTGTGCTCCACGCCGATGCGGCGCTCGCCGCTCTTGCAATGGACGAGGCTCTTGCCCAGGCGCGCATGGTCGAGCGCTTGATGAGCATTCATGACGCCGGCAGCCAGGTGTATGCGCTCAATCGCCATGGTGTGCTGGCCTATCCGGATCCGGATCCGCATCTGCTGGCGGTGCTGGCGCAGGCGCAGGCGCAGGCGCTGTCGGTCCTCACCCGCGGCGCCTTCGACATCACGGTTCAGCCCCTGTGGCGCGCGTATAGTGAGGCGTCCTCGCCCAGCCACCGCCCGGCTGCTGCCGACCGCCTGAAGGCGGGAGCCCTGGTCAACTGGCAGCGCGTGCGCGTGGACGACGTGCGGGTAAAACTAGACAAGCCGGGCATGCAGGTGACGCTCAACGGACTGGCGCAAGGCTACGCGGCCGACCTGGCGCTCGCAGCGCTGCGTGCGCGCGGTGTCAAACATGCGCTGGTGGACATGGGCGAGTTCGCGTCGCTGGGCGCGCGGCAGGATCGCCAGCCATGGACGCTGGGCGTGGCGGACCCGCGTGAACCGGCAGCGCTGGCGGCCAGGCTGCGCACCGATGGCCGGTGCGTGGCCACGTCGGGCGACTATGCGTCGTGGTTCACGCCGGACTTTGTGCACCACCACATTTTCGATCCGGCCACGGGCGAGTCGCCCCAGGAGCTCTCCAGCGTGACGGTGGTGGCGCCCACGGCCATGCTGGCGGACGGCCTCTCGACAGCGTTCATGGTGATGGGTTCGCGCAAGGCGCACGCGCTGGCCGCGACGCTGCCGGGCGTCGATCTGCTGACCATCAACAAGCGCGGCATCGTCTGGAAGTCGCCCTCCTTTCCGGCGGCATGAGCTACTTCAGGTGCGGCATCTTGCGGTAGATGGTATTGCGCGACACGCCGAGCGCGCGCGCCGTGGCCGAGACGTTGCCCCCGTGCGCCTCGAGCGACCTGAGAATGGCGGAATGCTCCATCTCGTCCAGGTTGGCGCCGGTCGCCATGATGCGCGTGGCGTTGGTATCGATATCGTCAAAGAAGTCGTCCGGCATGTGGCGCATGCCGATCTCGTGTTCGTCGGACGCCATGATGATCGCGGTGCGCAGCAAATTGGTCAGTTGGCGGAAGTTGCCGGGCCACTTGTGCTTGTGAAACAGGTCGAGCACTTCGGCCGAGACCGTGTACTTGCCGCCATTGGACTCGGTGGCCAGGATTTTTTTCACGACGATGTCGAGATCGGTGCGCTCGCGCAGCGGCGGCAGCTTGACGACCAGGCCATTGAGCCGGTAGTACAGGTCTTCGCGGAACAGCCCTTTGGCCATGCGCTCGCGCAAATTGTGATTGGTGGCGCAGATCAGTTCAACGTTGACGGGAATCGATTTGCTGCTGCCGAGCGGCGTGACCATGCGCTCCTGCAGCACCCGCAGCAAGCGCGCTTGCAGGCTGAATGGCATATCGCCGATTTCATCAAGGAACAAGGTACCGCCATTGGCTTGCAGGATCTTGCCGATTGCCCCTTTCTTGCGCGCGCCAGTGAAGGCGCCGTCTTCGTAGCCAAAGAGTTCCGATTCGATCAGCGTTTCAGGGATCGATGCACAGTTGACGGCCACGAACGGACTCATCGCGCGGGGCGAATCGTTGTGGATGGCCTGGGCCAGCAATTCCTTGCCGGTACCTGTTTCGCCCATGACCAGGATGGGAATGTCGCGCCCCAGCACCTTGTTGACCTTGTCAATCACCTGCTCAAGCTCCGGGTCGCCCGTATTCAGGTAGCGCAGGCCGGACAGGCGTGCGGCGGGCCGGGCGGGCGCGTGGGAAGGAGCACTGATGATTTCCTGGTTGTCGGTCAGCGCATGGGCGCCGTTGGCCAGGCGCAGCTGGGCGCAACCGTAGACGCGCACGCCGCTGTGCATGCACAGGTTCAGCAACCCCGGCGCGGCGGTGCGGTAATGGTCGAACAGCGCCGATACCGGCAAACCAAACAGCGAGCTGAAGGTGTGCGACTGCAATGCGGAGAAGGACAGGCCGAGCTGGAACAAGCCGTTGCGGTTGGCCGACAGGAAGCGTCCGCCCGGCGTGAAAGAGGCGATGCCTTCCATCAGGGTGCCGATGAATTCGGGCCGGGCATGGAAGTGCAGGGTGATCGCGTCTTCGAATGTGGCCGAAAACAATTGGTTCTCGATCATCAGCGCCGACATGCGCACCAGCGCCATGGTGTGCTTGTGAAAGCTGCGCTGGTCGCCGGAGACGTCGAGCACGCCGACGACCTTGCCCTGGTAATCGGTGATCGGCGCCGCCGAGCAGGTCAGAAAGTGGTTCGCCGCCAGGTAGTGCTGGTCTGCGTGGACCAGGGTGGCGGTGCGTTCGGCGATAGCGGTGCCAATTGCGTTGGTGCCTCTGCACTGTTCTGACCATGCCACGCCAGGCTGGAGAGCAACGCGGTCGGCCTTTTCAAGGAAGTCGTCGTCGCCCAGCGAATGCACGATGGTGCCGTTGGCGTCGGTAAGAATCACCATGTTATGCGTATTGATGATTTGCTGATACAACGTTTCCATGGCCGGCACCGCGTGCGCGTGCAGCATGCAGTTCTTATCGATAAGATCGGTCAGGTCGCCGCGCTGCAGTGGACTGAAGTCCGGCATCGTGGATGGCGTAAGGCCAAAGGCAAGCGAACGTTTATGGGACGAGTTGATTATGGCGGGAATATCGTCATCCCAACGGGTGGCTGCGGCGCGCATGCTGCCGCTGTTCGCAAGTGGAACAGAGTGGTGGTTCATTGTCGCTTGTCTCCTGGTGGGCCCTTGCCTGCGGCTCTCTTAATGGAACTGTCGTGTTCCAGAATGTAGCACTTGTCCCGGATATGAACAAAAATTGTGTCCATGTCGCCGGGTGGCGCCGTTCTATAGGCAGTGCAGTGGAACTACCAGCAAGTTTGGTGCCAATCGCTTACGTGAAACTGTCGGGCGCCGTTAAATAGGCCTTGCCAAGCCATGGAGGCGTTTGCTATAGTTCGCCTCCCCGATGAAAAGGTTAACGAAATCAAGTAGTTATCAGGTAGTCAGGGCGCGCTCCGAAAGAACTTTTCAAGAAGCGCGGTAACAAAAAGAGGTTGACGAGTGAAGCGAAGTGCTTCATAATCTTGCCTCTCTGCTGCAACGAACACAACGCTTCGTACCGCGCAGTAAGAAGTACCGAATAAGTTCTTTAAAAATTAACAGTCGATAAGTGTGGGCGTTTGATGAAGGTGCCAACGAAGCGCAAGCTGAGTTGAATACTTAAATTATCAAATGTTCACAAAAAAGAAATATAGGCGCTTCGCAAGAAGTGGCCTGTCAGTATTTTGAGTGAGCGATCTGTCCGCAAGGACATTAAACAGAGATTGAACTGAAGAGTTTGATCCTGGCTCAGATTGAACGCT
>NZ_JAFCWX010000037.1:0-47197 GCF_049897805.1 Massilia sp. TWP1-3-3 | reverse complement strand
GCCGGGAAGACCTATCGCCATCGAGAGAATCGTTCGAAGCCCAGGAAGCCCGGCGTAAAACCACACAAGAAGATGACTCAGAAAAACTGTTGAAATGTCTTAACTTGGGTGGATTGGGCGCAAACCCCACGCTTTCGACCTTGCGCGCTACAATGTTTTGCAGCAGCGCACAATCCCGAGGAGTTGCCAATGAGCGCGTCACGTCGCAACCCGTCATGAGCACCAGCCCACGCCTTCCCGATGAGACGCTGGTGCATATCGCCGGGCGCATCGCTCACCTGGGCGGCTGGATTGTGGATTTGCTGAGCGACCGAATGTTCTGGTCCAACGAAGTGTGCGATATCCTCGAGGTCCCGCATGGCGCCTCGCCCACCGTGGCTGAGGCGATCGCCTACCACCCGCCCGAGTGGCGCGCGCGTGCCAGACAATTGTTTGACGGCTGCGCCAACGATGGCATTGGTTTTGACGAAGAGATGCAGGTCATCAGCGCAAGCGGCGTACGAAAATGGGTACGGATAACGGCGGAAGCCGTCTCTGGCGCCGAGGGCGCGGTCACCCGCGTGCAGGGTGGGTTCCAGGACATCACCGAGGCCAAACACGCCGACAGCGACCGCCGCATTCTTGCCACGCGCCTGACCACGACGCTCGAGAGCATCACCGACGCCGTCGTCATGCTCGACCGCGAATGGCGCTTCACGTTCATCAACGGTACCGCTGAACGGCTGTTGCAATGCACGCGCGAGGAAGTGCTGGGCATGAACATCTGGGACCGCTTCCCGGAGGCGGTGGACGGTCCCTACTTCATTCAATACCACCGCGCCATGCGCGAGAACTGCTCGGTCGCCTTTGTCGAACACTACGCTCCGCTCAAGCTGTGGACCGAAATCCGCGCCTATCCGTCCGAGGAAGGCCTGGCCGTCTACATCCTCGATATCAGCGAGCGCAAGGCGAGCGAAGCGAAAATCCACACGCTGGCCTACTTCGACAAGCTCACCGGCCTGCCCAACCGCGAACTGCTGGTCACGCATGTCGAGCAAGCGATCGCCGCCAACCACGCCGCAGGGCGCTACCGGGCCCTGTTGATTATCGACCTGGACAACTTCAAGAGCATCAACGACACGCGCGGGCACGACAAGGGCGACCTGCTGCTGCAGATGGTCGCGCAGCGCGTGTGCGCGGCGGTCGGCACGGCCGATATCGTGGCCCGCTTTGGCGGCGACGAATTCGTGATCCTGCTCGACGACCTGGGCGCCGAGCGCGAGTTGGCGCAGCAGCGCGCCACAGCCGCCGCCGGCGCGCTGCTCGGGTGCTTTAACGGTGGCTTCGAGATCGCCGGCATTGACCAGTACAGTACCGCCAGCATCGGCGTCACCCTGTTCGACGGCGAGGCGGTTAGCCTGGACACCTTGCTGCAGCGCGCTGACCTTGCCATGTACCAGGCCAAGGGCGCCGGGCGCAACGCCTACGCGCTGTATTCGCCCGAGCTGCAGTCGCGCCTGCACGACCGCGTGGCGCTTGAGGCGGACCTGCGCCAAGGCCTCTCGTCGGGCCACTTTCTGCTGCACTACCAGCCGCTGGCCGAAGTGGACGGACGCATGACGGGGGTCGAGGCGCTGGTGCGCTGGAACCACCCCACGCGCGGAATGGTGCCGCCCAACGACTTTATTGCGCCGGCCGAAGAAAGCGGCTTGATCCTGCCGCTGGGCCAGTGGGTGATGCGCACCGCGTGCGAACTGCTGGCGCGCTGGGCCGGCGCGCCCGCCAGCGCCCACCTGACGATGGCGGTCAACGTCAGCGCCCACCAGCTGCACCGGCCCGATTTTGTCGCCCAGGTGCTCGACGTGCTGGCCGCCACCGGCGCGCCGCCCGAGCGCCTCAAGCTGGAGCTGACCGAGAGCCTGTTGGTCAACGACGTTGAAGGCACCATCGCCAAGATGGACCAGCTCAAGCTGGCTGGAGTGCGCTTTTCGCTGGACGATTTCGGTACCGGTTACTCGTCGCTGTCGTATTTGCACCGCCTGCCGCTCAGCCAGCTCAAGATCGACAAGAGTTTTGTGCGCGACGCACTCGGCGGCCAGCAAGGCGCGGCCATTGCCCACACCATCCTGGCGCTGGGCAAGGCGCTCAGGCTGACGGTGCTCGCTGAAGGGGTGGAGACGCCTGAACAGCTGGCCTTCATTGCCTGTGCCGGCTGCAGCGAATACCAGGGGTATTTGTACAGCCGGCCGCTGACCGAGGCGGCGCTGGCGGAATTTATTGCCGCCCGCTGAGCAAGCTGACATCGGCAACGCCCGCAGCATCGACACATCTCGCCAAGTAAGGCTCCTTGTGGGATGCGTGCTTCCATGCTGCCCGCAACCGCACCGCGAATGCCACCAACCGTTGCCAATCTACAACCCTTACGTACGCGAGCGAACAAACAAAACTGCTAAACTTCCAATGCAAATTTAAGCTTGCTACTTCAAAGGAATGATGTGGACACGCTGGTCAAGACGGGTATCACCGGGTTGGATGAAGTACTGCGCGGCGGCCTGCCGCGCCAGAATAACCTGCTGGTTGAAGGCGCGCCCGGCGCCAGCAAGACCACCCTTGGCCTCGGCTTCATCCATGCCGGGGCCGCGCTGTACAACGAGCCGGGCGCGATCGTCTCGTTCGAACTCGATGCCGCCAAGCTGCTGCGCGCGATAGGCGCCAAGCGCCTGCTGATCGACGGCCTGACCCCGCTGCGCCTGTACGCCGAGGTGCACGAGCTGCCGTTTCGCGAAGACCTGCACCTGCTCATCGAAGGCATCAACCGGCTGGGCGTGACCACGCTCATGACGGCCGAGCGCGACGAAACGCTGGGCACCGTGCCGGCCCACGAGCGCTTTGTGTTCGACACCATCATCTCGCTCACGCGCCAGGAACAGAACCGGCGCGTGCAGCGCCGCCTGACGGTACTCAAGTCGCGCGGCCAGGACTTCATCGGCGGCAGCCACACCATGCGCATCGAAGGCGGCAAGGGCATCCACGTGTACCGCCGCGCTCAGTCGCGCCCGCTCAACTCGCCCGACCAGCCCACCTCGAACGAGCGCGTGTCGATCGGTTCAGCGCCGATCGACGAGATGATGGACGGCGGCTTGTACAAGGGATCGGTCACCATGCTGAGCGGCATATCCGGCACCGGCAAGACGGTGCTCAGCGTGCAGTTCCTGGACGCTTGCATCAAGGCCGGCCACAAGACGCTTCTGGTCAGCCTCGACGAGCACCCGCGTCAGCTGATGCGCAACGCCGCCTCGCTCGGCTTCGACCTCGAAGGCATGCTCGCGCGCGGCGAGCTGTTCATCCATTACGAGTCGCCGCTCGAACTGGAACTGGACGTGCACTTCGACCGCGTCATCAAGCTGGTCGAGCAGGAAGGCATCGACTGCGTGGTGTTTGACTCGTGCGCGGTGTACGAGATGACCAGCCCGGCCGAAGTGGCCGACTACCTGTACGCGGTGGCAACTTTTTTTAAGGACCGCCTGGCGACGATCTTCACGAACTATGAAAGCCCGGAGCTGTTGGGCCTGTCGCAGATCAGCCAGGAGCTCAAGGGCTCGCACCTGGTCGACAACATCATCTTGCTCAATTACGTCGAGATTTCGACCGTACTGAGGCGCGCGATCACCATTCCCAGGGTGCGCGGCAGCCGCAACCGGCAGATTACGCGCGAATACGTGATCGGCGAAGGCGGCCTGCTGCTGCTCGACGAGAACGCCGGCCATGCCGACCCGGCCGGCGTGGTGCCGCAGCTGCCGTTTTCGTCCTACTACGGCTTGCTGTCGCGCTCCCCGTCACGCCAGAGTCCCCTGATCGACGAAGCGGTCGCGCATGGCGACAAGATGCCGGAATCGGTCGAGCTGCCGACTGCAGCGTCGTCGTGATCAGCGTCGCGCTGCCCGAGGATAAGGGACACGACTGGGACAGCTGGCGCCAGCCGCTCGACCAATTTGCGCAGGCCACCGGACTGACGGTGTCGGCCTACGACATGGACGGCGCGCGCCGGATTGGCCCGCTGACGGCGTCGCGCAGCGCGCAGCTGCTTGCTACCGGCTCCCTGTGGCACGAGGACGGCGCCGGCACGGCGCTCGAGCGGCGCCTGGTGCGCGCGCCGGCCGGTGCCGTCCTGCACGGCATGCGGGTGTGCGCCATGCCCCTCACGCACTTCGGCCAGGTATACGGTGTGCTGGTGTACGGCTGGAGCTTTGGCGACTTCAGTTCGCCCATCGAGTGCGAACAGATCGGCGCCCAGGCGGGCGTGTCGGGGCAGGCGCTGTGGAACAAGGTGCGCCTTGAGCCGCCGGTCTCAAACGCGCGTGGCGGCCTACACGGCGCTGCTGCAAACGCTGGTGAACACCACCGACCGCCAGCGCGAAACGATCGAGGAACTCAATCGCGTCAGCCGCACCCGCGACCTGTTCCTGGCCACCGTCTCGCACGAAATGCGCACGCCCCTGTCGGCCCTGTCGATGCGGGTCGAAGTGCTGCTCAAGACCGTCAAGGATTTGCCCAAGCCGGTTGAAAGCGCGCTGCTGGCCATGCGCGTGCACGTACGCCAGGAAGCGGGCATGATCGACGACCTGATCGACGCGGCGCGCACCTTGACCGGGCAAATGTCGGTCAACCGCACGCGCGCCTCGCTCGGGGGCATCGTGCGCGACGCGGTATCGACCATCGAAGTGCAGGCGCATGAAAAAGCGATCGCCTTCAGCGTGGCGCCGTCCGACCAAGGCGACAGCATTGTGGTGTACGCCGACACCCACCGCCTGCAGCAAGTGCTGTGGAATTTGCTGCTCAATGCGATCAAGTTCACGCCGCCGGGCGGCGCGATCCAGATCAGGTTGGTGCAAAGCAATGGTCACGTCGAGATCGACGTGACCGACAATGGCCAGGGCATCGCCGCGCGCGACCTGGCGCACGTGTTTGGCGCCTTCACGCTGCAGCGGGAGGGCAACACCACCGGCCTCGGACTGGGCCTGTACATCGCGCGGCGCATCGTCGAACTGCACGACGGTACACTGACCGCGGCCAGCGCCGGCAAGAACCAGGGCACCACCTTCACCCTCCGTCTGCCCCTGTTTTTGTAGGGCGGATGCAAGCCGCCACAGCGCCGCGAGGACAGCTTTCGTAGTAAAATTACTTGCAAACGCTTCATTTATGTAGTAAATTTACATTACTCCAGCACCCAACTATTGCGAGAACTTACCATGGCCCTTACCGATTTCGACCTCGTTCTTTTTGGCGGCAGCGGCGACCTGTCGATGCGCAAACTGCTGCCCGCGATGTTCGCGCGCGACGTCGCCAACGACTTGCCGGCCAGCGCCCGCATCATCTGCGTGGGCCGCCACGACTGGTCGCAGGAAGAATTCCTGTCCACCGTCGAGAGCACATCCAAGCCGCACATCAAGACCGCGCCGAATGCCAACGGCTGGGCCAAGTTCATCCAGCGCATCGTCTATGTGTCGCTGAACGCGACCGACCCGGCCACCTATGGCCCGCTGGTCGAAGCGCTGCGCAAGGACGACGCCGTCACGCGCGTGTATTACCTGGCCACCCCGCCCCACTTGTTCGCGCAAATTTGCGACAACCTCGACAGCGCCGGCCTGGCCACGCCCAATTCGCGCGTGGTGCTTGAAAAGCCGCTGGGGCGCGACCTCGCATCGGCCAAGCAGATCAATCTTGAAGTCGGCAAAGTGTTTGCCGAATCGCAGATCTACCGGATCGACCATTACCTGGGCAAGGAAACCGTGCAGAACTTGCTGGCTCTGCGCTTCGGGAACATTCTGTTCGAGCCGCTGTGGCGCCGCGAATGGATTTCCGACGTGCAGATCACGATCGCCGAAAAAATCGGCGTGGGCAACCGCATGGGTTACTACGACACGTCCGGCGCGCTGCGCGACATGCTGCAAAACCACCTGCTGCAGCTACTGTGCATCGTGGCCATGGAGCCGCCCACGTCCATTTCGCCCGACGCCGTGCGCGACGCCAAGCTGCAGGTACTGCGTTCACTCAAGCGCTTCACCCCGACCACGCTGGCGCAAAACATCGTGCGCGGCCAGTATCGCGCCGGCCATGTGGATGGCAAGGCCGTGCCGAGCTACCGCGAAGAGCCCGATGCGCCGCAAAAGTCGAGCACCGAAACGTTCGTCGCCATCAAGGCAGAAATTGACACCTGGCGCTGGGCGGGCGTGCCGTTCTACCTGCGCACCGGCAAACGCATGGCCGACAGCCTGGCCGAAATCGTGGTGCGCTTCAAGCAGATCCCGCACTCGATTTTCAATCAGCCCACCAGCAGCTTTCAGCCCAACAGCCTGGTAATCCGCCTGCAGCCGGACGAAGGCTTGTCGCTGAACCTGATGGCCAAAACGCCGGGCGACAGCATGCGCTTGAAGCAAGCCGAACTCGAACTCGACTTCCGCGAGCAGTTCAAGACGCCGCGCATGGATGCGTACGAGCGCTTGCTGCTCGACGTGCTGCGCGGGCAGCTGACGCTGTTCATGCGGGGCGACGAACTGGAAGCGGCGTGGGAATGGGTTGAGCCGATCCTGGACCATTGGGAAGAAGACGACAGCGTGCCGATTCCGTATTCGGCCGGTACCTGGGGCCCTGCCGCGGCCAGCGCACTGATCGGCCGCGACGGCCTGCAGTGGCGCGAAGAAGCCTTGCCGGAAGACTGAACCCGTGCTGCTCGACTCGATCCGCACCCAGCTCGACTCGCTCTCCAAGTCGGAGAAAAAAGTCGCGCAGGCGGTGCTTGACCATCCCGGCGCCACGGTCAGCCAGAACATCACCGCGCTGGCCAAAAGCGCGCAAGTGTCCGAGCCGACCGTGGTGCGCTTTTGCCGCACGCTGGGCTACGACGGCTGGCACGAATTCAAGCTGAAACTGGCGCAAGGGCTGGCGCTGGCCATGCCCGGGGTGAACGAGCAGCCGGCGCAGGACGACCTGGCTTCGGACCTGGTCAACAAGATTTGCAGCCGCTCGATCAACACCTTGCTCGACTTGCGCAACAACTTGAATCCGGAAGCGGTGCAGCGCGCGCTCGACATTTTGTCGCGCGCGAACAAGATCGAGTTTTACGGACAGGGCACGTCGGGCATTGTCGCCGCCGACGCCCAGCACAAGTTCTTTCGCTCGGGCGTGCCGACGGTGGCCTATGCCGACCCGAACATCCACAGTATTGCCGCCGCCCTGCTGCACAGCGGCGACGCGGTGGTGGCCATTTCCCAGCGCGGCAACAGCCCGGCGCTGGTCCGCTCGGTCAAGCTGGCGCGGCGTGGCGGGGCCGACGTGATCGTGCTGGCGCCATCGGGCACGCCGCTGGCCGATTTGGCGACGGTCCTCATTCCCATCGACCTGGTTTTTAACACCGACCCGTACACGCCCATTTCGGCGCGCCTGGCCTACCTGGTTGTCATTGACGTGCTGGCGGTCGGCCTGGCCTTGCAACGCGGCCCCGAATTCAGGAAAAAAATGCAGAACGCCCAAAAAGCGCTGCAGGAATTCGACATGCAGTTCGATTCCTTCATCGGCTAGACTAGCGTGCTTGTAAAATAGCGGTCTCGCTACTTTACTGCTCACGCCATGTATATCACTCCCGCCGCTGCACTGAAACCCGATTACGCACTGCTGCGCCGCCAGGTCGAGAGCATTCTCGACGGCGAGCGCGACCTGGTCGCCAACGCCGCGCAATTTTCTGCCTTCATCTACGACACCATCGCCGAACTGAACTGGGCAGGTTTTTACCTGGCCAAGCCCAGCAAAAAGGGCGAAGGCCAGGACTTGCTGGTTGGCCCGTTCCAGGGCAAGCTGGCGTGCGCGCGCATCCCGTTCGGACGCGGCGTGTGCGGTGCGGCCGCGCAGCAGCGCAAGACCCAGCTGGTGCCCGACGTGCACGCTTTTCCCGGGCACATTGCCTGCGATTCGGCATCGAACGCCGAAATTGTCATCCCCCTCATCAAGGATGGCACGCTGCTGGGCGTGTTCGACATCGACAGCCCGCTGCTCAACCGCTTCAGCGAAGAAGACCAGGCCGGCCTTGAGTCGCTGGTGGACGCCTTTATCAACGCGACCGACTTCGGCTGACATGCGCGGGGGCGCGCCGAGAGTACAATGGTTTTCCTGACCTTATTTCCCATCCTGTCACCTACCAAGTGTCCCGAGTCGGAAGTTCGTTGTATAAATATTCCGACAATCCCCACGATGCTGCGTCAAAAATGCTCGCAAGGCCCCGGCCTTGCTCCGCTTTTGTTCCTTGCCTCATAGCGATTTCGGAACATTTATAATCAACGAACTTCCAACTCAGGACACTAGCGCGCACATGAACCAGCTCGAACAACTTAAGCAATTCACCACCGTCGTTGCCGACACGGGCGACTTCCAATCCATCAAACAGTTCACGCCGCAGGACGCGACGACCAATCCGTCGCTGATTCTGAAAGCGGTGCAAAAGCCTGAATACAAGCACTTGCTCGACCATGCCGTCAAGGAGTATCCCGGCATGTCGATTGACGACGTGATCGACCGCGTGCTGGTCGCTTTTGGCATGGAAATTTTGAAGATCATTCCGGGGCGCGTCTCGACCGAGGTGGACGCGGCCTTGTCGTTCGATACCGAGGCCACTGTCGCCAAGGGGCGCGAGCTGATCGCGCTGTACGAGGCTGCCGGCGCGGGACGCGAACGCGTGCTGATCAAGATCGCTTCCACCTGGGAAGGCATTCGCGCTGCGGAAATTTTGCAGAACGAGGGCATCCGCTGCAACATGACCTTGCTGTTTGCATTGCCGCAGGCAATTGCCTGCGCCGAAGCAGGTGCGCAGCTGATCTCGCCATTTGTTGGCCGCATCTATGATTACTACAAAAAGTCGACTGGCATCGATTACATGGGCGCGGAAGACCCGGGCGTGCAGTCGGTCAAGCGGATTTACGCTTACTACCGCAAGTTCGGCTACCAGACCGAAGTGATGGGTGCAAGTTTTCGCAATACGTCGCAGATTCTGGAATTGGCCGGCTGCGACTTGCTGACCATCAGCCCGGACTTGCTGCAAAAACTGGCGGAGACCGAAGGTACGGTCGAGCGCAAGCTCAGCAATGATGCAGACGCGGCGTCGATCAAGGAAGTGGCGCTGGATGAGAAAACCTTCCGCTTCATGATGAATGAAGACGCCATGGCCACCGAGAAGCTGGCCGAAGGCATTCGGGCCTTCTGTGCCGATTCCGGTAAGCTCAAGCAAATTATTGCCGGGATGCGGTGACGGGTACACACTGAGCGAGCAATCCACATCGTCCTCGCGCACGCGGGGACCCATAGAACCGACGAGTCACAGTTTCATTTACACGAGCTGGTCACTGTAACTCATTGACTCGAACAGAACTATTAGCATCCGTTCTATGGGTACCCGCCTGCGCGAGTACGATGTTGTTCTCGTTTTCGAGCGCGCAAACTTCGCAATTTCTGTCGCGCCGACTAATCTCAACGCGTTTTACTCCACCCTCTTTGGGAGGACCATGTGGTATAGGTTTTCAGATCGGCAAATGTCGCGATTGTGTGCAATATCCTCGTCCGCAAGGACGAAATGGCGGCATGCATTCTCCGGCGTTCCTGAGAACGAGGTGGTGCCACGCACACTCCCGCGTTCCTGAGACCCATGTAGCGCACTCTCCCGTATTCCCTCACACCCGCAAGCCGTCCAGGTGCGTCCCCACAATCTCCCCACCCAGCTTCACCAAATCAAACGGCGGACCGATCAGCCAATTCCTGATCAAGCCTTCCACCAGCACCCACAGCCCCAGCGCCACCGCATTCGGCCTGGCGTCCGGCTTGACCTGCCCCTTCTTGATCCCGATCCGCACCCGGCTTTCGGCGCGCCGGATCCAGTCGGCCTGGTTGAGCGAGCGCCGTTCGCGCACCACCGTCATCTCATCGGTATATTCCAGCTTCAACGTGGCGATTTCAAACGTGCGGCGCGCTTTCGGGTCTTCCACTGTCAAACGGAAAACCCGCTCGGCATACTCGCGCAGGTCGCCCAACGGGTCGCTGCTGTTGGGCTGATCGAGCAGCTGCATGGCCGATTCGAGCGGCATGGACGCGCATTCCATCATGGCGTTGAACATCGCGCCCTTGTCCTCGAAATGCCAGTAAATCGCCCCTCGCGTCACGCCCGCCGCAGTTGCGATATGCTGCAACGTGGTACCCGATACGCCGCGCTCGGCAAATAGCGCCGCAGCAGCCTCGAGGATGCTGCGGCGCGTTGCCAGCGCGTCCTCTTTCGTCTTGCGAACCATTACTTCTCCAAACTTTAGGCACCGAAAACAATAAACATACATTCGTGATAGTATATTACGAATCATATAAAGCAGTGTTTAGTTGAATCACGCCGTCAAATTGCTGTGCCGTAAATACAACTAATCGCTATTATCAATCAAAAGGATGTCCACGTAATGCGCCACGCTTCCCTCCTCATTCCGCCTCCGACTCCGACCCCGCCCCCGACCGTCAAGCGGATCGCCGCCACCACGCTCGCCGCGCTGCTGCTCCTTTCCGCCTGCGGCGACAAGACTGCTGGCGCCCCCGGGCCAGGCGGCCCAGGCGGCCCCAAGCCACCCCCGGAAGTAGGCGTCGTCACGGCCAAGCTGCAAGCGGTGGTGCTGCAGACGGAGTTGCCCGGCCGCGTGGAGCCGGTGCGCGTTGCCCAGGTGCGCGCCCGCGTCAACGGCGTGGTGCTCAAGCGCTTGTTTACCGAAGGCAGCGAAGTCAAGGCCGGCCAGTCGTTGTTCCAGATCGACCCGGGGCCGTACGCCGCTGCGCTCAACAGCGCGCGCGCCAACCTCGGCAAGTCCCAGGCCAACCTGACCCAGGCGGCGGCCCAGGCCGCGCGCTACAAGCCGCTGGTCGAGGCCAATGCCGTCAGCAAGCAAGAGTACGTGAACGTGGTCGCGGCGCAAAAAACGGCCGAAGCCGATGTGGCCGCCGCGCGCGCGCAAGTGCAGATTGCGCACATCAATGCCGGCTACGCCAACGTGACGGCGCCTATTGCCGGGCGCATCGGGCGCGCGCTGGTGACCGAAGGCGCGCTCGTCTCGGCCGCTGAAGCCACCCAGCTCGCACTGATCCAGCAAACCAGCACCGTCTACGTCAACTTCACCCAGTCGGCCTCGGAACTGCAGCGTTTGCGCAAAGCTTCCGGCCAAAAGTCCCTTGCCGGCGGCACCACCCCGGTCACCATCATGCTTGACGACGGTTCCGAATTGCCGCAAAAGGGCAAGCTGCTGTTTTCCGACGTCAGCGTCGATCCGACCTCGGGCCAGGTCACGCTGCGCGCCGAGGTACCGAACAGTGATGGCACCTTGTTGCCGGGCCAGTACGTACGGGCCCGCATTGCGCAATCGTCCTTGCCGGCCGCCATGCTGGTGCCGCAACAAGCCGTGACCCGCGGTACCCAGGGCGACACCGTCATCATCGTCGGTCCCGACGGCAAACCCGGCCCGCGCCCGATCAAGATTTCTACCCAGCAGGGAAGCAACTGGGTCGTTCTCGACGGCATCAAGGAAGGCGAACTGGTCGTCGTCGACGGCTTCCAGAAAATGCAGGCGCCCAACATGACGGTCAAGCCGGTGCCGTGGACCGCGACCGCCCCTGCCGCTGCCCCTGCCGCTGCCGCCGCCCCTGCCGCCGCCACCAAATAAAGACAGGACTTCTCCATGGCTCGCTTTTTTATTGAACGCCCCATCTTTGCGTGGGTGATCGCGCTGTTCATCATGGTGATGGGCGCCGTGGCAATCACGCAATTGCCTATTGCGCAGTATCCGGCTGTTGCACCACCGGCAATCGTCATCAATGCCGCCTACCCGGGCGCGTCCGCACAAACGCTGGAAGACTCCGTCATCAGCGTCATCGAACGCGAAATGAACGGTTCGCCCGGCTTGATCTACATGGAATCGAACAGCCAGGCCAACGGCACCGGCACCATTACGCTCAGCTTCCAGACCGGCACCAATCCCGACCTGGCCCAGGTGGACGTGCAAAACCGGCTGGCGCGCGCCACCCCGCGCCTGCCGCAGGCCGTGGTGCAGCAGGGCGTGCGCGTAGACAAGGCGCGCTCGAACTTCCTGATGTTTACCATCCTGTCGTCGGACGACCCGAAATGGGATCCGATCGCGCTGGGCGACTATGCGTCGCGCACCGTGTTGCCGGAAATCCAGCGCATTCCCGGCGTCGGCCAGGCGCAATTGTTCGGCACCGAGCGCGCCATGCGCGTGTGGATCGATCCGGCCAAGCTGGTCGGCTTCAACCTGTCGCCAACCGACGTCAACAATGCAATCCGCCAGCAAAATGCGCAAGTCTCGTCCGGCACCATCGGCGACTTGCCTAACGTGGGCGGGCAATTGATTACGGCTACCGTCGTGGTCACGGGCCAGCTGAGCAATGTCGAACAATTCGGCAATATCGTACTGCGCGCCAATCCGGACGGCTCGACCGTGCGCCTGAAGGACGTAGCCCGCATTGAAATCGGCGGCCAGAGCTACGCCACGTCCGCGCGCCTGAACGGCAAGCCCTCGACCGGCATCGGCATCCAGCTCGCGCCGTCCGGCAACGCCCTGGAAACAGCCAAGCTGGTGCGTGAGCGCATGACCCAATTGTCCAAGTACTTCCCGACCGGCATGACCTACGCGGTCCCCTTCGACAGCTCCGCTTTTGTGGATATTTCGATCCGCCAAGTGGTAGAAACGCTGATCGAAGCGGTGATCCTGGTGTTCCTGGTCATGTACTTGTTCTTGCAAAATTTCCGCTACACCTTGATTCCCACCATCGTGGTGCCGGTTGCCCTGCTCGGTTCGCTGGCCACGCTGCTTGCGCTCGGCTTTTCCATCAATGTGCTGACCATGTTCGGCATGGTGCTGGTGATCGGCATCGTCGTCGATGACGCCATCGTTGTCGTCGAGAACGTCGAGCGCATCATGAGCGAAGAAGGCTTGTCGCCGCTGGAAGCCACGCGTAAAGCAATGGGCCAGATTTCCGGCGCCATCATCGGCGTGACCGTGGTGCTCATTTCCGTGTTCGTGCCGCTGGCGTTTTTTGGCGGTGCAGTAGGCAACATCTATCGCCAGTTCTCGGCCGTCATGGTGTCGTCGATCCTGTTCTCGGCCTTTATGGCGCTCTCGCTCACCCCCGCCCTGTGCGCGCACTTCCTCAAGCCGGTTGAAGCGGGCCACCATCATGCCAAGACCGGTTTATTTGGGTGGTTCAACCGCGGCTTTACCAAAACGGCCAAGAACTACGAAGGTTTTGTTGCCAAGACACTGCGCCACACGGGGCGCGCAATGATCGTGTTCGTGGCCGTGATTGCGGTCGTGGGCTTGCTGTTCGTGCGCATGCCGAACGCTTTCCTGCCGGCCGAAGACCAGGGCTACATCATCGCCAACTTCCAGCTGCCGCCGGGCGCCACGCTCGAGCGCACCGGCAAGGCGCTGCGCGAAGCGGAAGACTTCATCCTCAAGCAGCCTGAAGTGGCCAGCATGGTGGGCGTGCAAGGCTTCAGCTTTTCCGGTTCCGGCCAGAATATGGCGCTGGGATTTATTACGCTCAAGAACTGGAAAGAGCGCAATGGCGCCGGCCACAGCGCACAAGACATTGCCGGGCGCATTTCCGGACGCATGTCGACCGTGCGCGACGCCTTCATCTTCGCGATCAGCCCGCCGCCAATTCCCGAACTGGGCAGCAGCACCGGCTTTTCTTTCCGCCTGCAAGACCGCGGCGGCTTAGGTCATGACGCCCTGTTGGCTGCTCGCAATCAATTGCTCGGCATGGCGTCGCAAAGCGCCGTGCTGGCAGGCGTGCGTCCGGAAGGACTGGAAGACGCGCCGCAAGTGCAGCTCGATATCGACCGCGACAAGGCCAATGCGCTGGGCGTGTCGTTTGACGCCGTCAATGCCGCCATTTCGACCTCGCTCGGATCGAGCTACATCAATGACTTCCCGAACGCCGGCCGCTTGCAGCGCGTGGTGGTCCAGGCCGACGCGCCGAACCGCATGCAGCCTGAAGACTTGCTCAAGCTGAGCGCCGTCAATACGCGTGGGCAGCAGGTGCCCTTGTCGGCCTTTGCCACCACGCGCTGGATTACCGGCCCCATGCAGACGGTGCGCTACAACGGCTACCCGACCATGCGCATTGCCGGCGACGCCGCCAAAGGGCGCAGTACCGGCGACGCGCTGGTTGAAATGGAACGCCTGGCGGCGCAGTTGCCGCCCGGTTTTGCTTTCGAATGGACCGGCCAGTCGCGCGAAGAGAAACTGTCCGGCTCGACTGTCTTCATCTTGCTCGGCTTTGCCTTGCTGGCCGTGTTCCTGTCGCTCGCGGCGCTGTATGAAAGCTGGTCGATCCCGGTCTCGGTGCTGATGGTGGTGCCGCTGGGCGTTTTGGGCGCGCTGCTGGCGGCCAGCAGCCGCGGGTTTTCCAATGACATTTACTTCAAGGTGGGCTTAATTACCATCATTGGCCTGGGCGCCAAGAACGCCGTGCTGATCATTGAATTTGCCAAGGACTTGCAGGCGCAAGGCAAGTCCGCCGCCGAAGCCGTGATCGAAGCGTGCCACCTGCGCTTCCGTCCGATCCTGATGACCTCGTTTGCCTTTATCCTCGGCGTATTGCCGCTGGTCGTGGCCAGCGGCGCCGGATCGGCCAGCCAGCGCGCCATCGGTACCGGGGTGATGGGCGGCATGGTCACGGCCACCGCCCTGGGCATCTTCTTTGTACCGGTGTTCTTCGTACTGGTACGCAAATTGTTTAAGGGAAGCGAGCGCCAGCGCAAGAAATATGCGCACGAAGAAGCCGCCGCTCCTGCTGTCGAGGTCAATCATGGTTAAGCGCTCTGTTCTCACCGCCGCGCCGCTGGCGCTGGCCCTGGCCCTGACCGGCTGCATGTCGCTCGCGCCCAAGTACCAGCGCCCCGCCGCACTCGTTGCACCCAGCTTCCCCATCGCCGGCGCTGCGTCCAGCCAGGCGGCGGACTCGATCGCGTGGCAAGGTTTTTTTGCCGATGCGCGCCTGAAGCAATTGATTGGTCTGGCGTTGACGAATAACCGCGACTTGCGCGTGGCCATCCTCAACATCGAACAGGCGCGCGCCCAGTTCCAGATTCGTCGCGCCGATCTGCTGCCCTCGGTCGGCCTGGGGGTGTCGGGCAGCCGCGCGCCCGGTCCAAATGACAGTACCACCAGCAACTACAGCGCGGGGTTCGCCGTCAGCTCCTTCGAGCTCGACTTGTTCGGGCGCGTTCGCAGCCTGAACAATGCAGCGCTGGCGCAGTTTCTTGCCACCGAAGAAGCACGCAAGGCCACCCACATCAGCCTGATTGCCTCGGTCGCCAACGCTTACCTGGCCACGCTGGCCGACGACGAATTGCTGGCCCTGACGCAAAAGACGCTGGAAGCGCGCGGCGAATCGCTGCGCCTGATCCAGCTCAAGTACGACAATGGCGTGGTGTCCAAGCTGGACTTGCAGCAGGGCTTGTCGCTGGTCGACAGCGCCCGCGTCACGCTGGCCCAGCAACAACGCCAGCGCGCGCAAGACCTCAATTTACTCACGCTGCTAATCGGACAAACCTTGCCCGCCAACCCCGCGCCCGGCAACACGCTGGCGGCAACGGCACTGAGCGAATTGCCGTCCGGATTGCCGTCCGACTTGCTAACCGTGCGGCCCGACATTCGCGCCGCCGAGCAGCAACTGATTGCCGCCAACGCCAATATCGGCGCCGCGCGCGCCGCGTTTTTCCCGCGCATTTCGCTGACGGGCAGCGCGGGCAGCGCCAGCGGCGAGCTGAGCGGCTTGTTCAAGAGCGGCTCGTTCGGCTGGTCGTTCGCGCCGCAAATGGTGTTGCCGATTTTCGATTATGGCCGCAACCAGGCCAACCTCGGCAGCGCGCGCGCGGGGCGTGACATCGCCGTCGCCCAATACGAAAAGACGATCCAGTCGGCATTTCGGGAAGTCGCCGATGCGCTGGCCGGGCAAGCGACCTACGGCGAACAATTGCGCGCGCAGCGTTCGGTGGCCGAGGCCGAGCAGGAGCGTTTCAATCTGTCGGACTTGCGCTATCGCAGCGGCGCCGCCAGCTATCTGGACTTGCTCGATGCGCAGCGTTCGCTGTTCAGCGCGCAACAGGCGGCGGTGCAGGCCAATTTGGCGCGCTTGCAAAACCAGGTCACGCTGTATCGCGTCCTTGGTGGGGGCTGGACGGGGACGCAATAAGCACCGGCGGCGCGGGCGGCTTCGCCCTCGCCGCCCTGAACTAATCGCTGGCGCAGCAGTCCTATCCTTCAACGAGGACTGTTCATGCCACCCCATTTCATCAAATTAATCTTTATCCTGGCCGTGCTAGTGATCGCCACCATGGCGGCCGCACCCACCCCGCCATCGCTGGACGCGCGGCTCGCCCACCATGTGGGTCGGGTCGCCACGGTCGAACACAACACCGGCAAACCAGCCGCGCTCGAAGACGCCGCCACCTATATCGAAACCACCCTCGCCGCGCTGGGCTACAACGTCAGGCGCCAGCAATACGGCTATAACGGCCAGACGGTGCGCAACCTTGAAGTGTCCCTCATCAACAGTGCCGGGCGCAAGGCGCCGGACCGCATCTTCATCATCGGTGCGCATTACGACTCGGCGCCCGGCGCGCCTGGCGCCAACGACAATGGCAGCGGCAGCGGCACGGCCGCCGTGCTCGAACTGGCGCGCATGCTCAAGGGCATCCACCTCAGCCAGGGCACGGAATTGAAGTTCGTATTTTTCGTCAACGAGGAACCTCCCTACTTTGGCGGCCGCGGCATGGGCAGCTGGCAGCACGCCAGCGATTTACGCGCGCGCGGCCAGCCGGTGGCGGCGGCGCTGATATTGGAAACCGTCGGCTATTATTCGCAGGCCGGGGGCAGCCAGCGCTATCCGCCGGGACTGGAAAATCGCTACCCAAACACGGGCAATTTTATTGCTTTTGTGGGGACGCAAGCGTCGTCGGAACTGGTGCGCAAGGCCTTGGCCGCGTTTAAGGCCGCGTCCCCATTCCCGGCCGAGGGGTTGGCGGCGGCATCGTATGTGGAGGGCGTGACGTGGTCCGACCATACTTCCTATAACCGTCATGGCTACCCGGCCATCATGATTACCGACACGGCTTTCCTGCGCTATCCCTACTATCACACGGCCGACGACACACGGGACAAGCTCGATTACCCGAGCATGGCGCGGGTGGTGGAAGGGTTGGCGAAAGTGATCGAGGGGATTGCGGCGCCGGTTCGCATGTAAAAGGTGTTGATATCATTGGGCTGTCCGACACCGCAAGCAAAGCTTCCCCTACATCGCGCGAACCAAGCTTCCCCTTCATCGCGCGAACAAAGCTCCGGCTACATCGTCCTCGCGCGGGGACCCATGGAACCGTTGCTCTGTTGAACCGTTCCTTGGGTCCCCGCATGCGCGAGGACGATGTGCTGCTGCTGCACCGTCGCCCCTTCTGCAAGCCGCGTACGGGAGGGCGATGTGGAAGGTTCGTCAGCCATTGCCTGCAAGTTCAACAACTACTCGCTTAAAAACATTTGCTGCAAGTCGTTCAAAAAGCGCAACCCCAATTCGGTTGGCCGGATCATTCGGTGGTCCCGGTACAGCAAGCCTTTCGCCTCGGCCTCATTAAGCGTCTTGTCGACTGCATTGATGCCCATTCCCGTACGCTCGCCAAACAGGTTGGGCGAAAATCCGCCCGTCAGGCGCAGCGTATTGAGCATGAATTCAAAGCCCATGTCGTCGCGCCCGATCTCATGCTCCTCCTGCACCGGATTGCCCGCGCGCGCCGCCTCCATGTAGGCCTTTGGCTGCTTGAACCGCGCCTGGCGCAACACCCTGTGCGGAAATGAAATCTTGGAATGCGCCCCGGCGCCAATGCCCAGGTAATCACCGAATTCCCAATAATTCAGGTTGTGCCGCGCGCGCCGTCCGGGCTGCGCATACGCCGATACCTCATACTGCTCGAAGCCGGCCACGCGGGTTTCGCTGGCGATCATGTCCTGCATGTCCGCACTGGCGTCGTCGTCCGGCAAGGACGGCGGATACTTGGCAAACAGTGTATTGGGCTCCATCGTCAAGTGGTAGAGCGACAAGTGCGGCGGCGCGAACGACAAAGCCGTCTCCAGGTCTTGCTTGGCTTCGCCCAGCGTTTGCGACGGCAGCGCATACATCAAGTCCAGGTTGAAATTGTCGAAGTTGGCGTGCGCAATCTCGACGGCGCGCCGCGCTTCATTGTCGTCGTGAATGCGTCCCAACGCCATCAAGTGGCGCGGGTTAAAACTCTGAATGCCGATTGACAGGCGATTGATGCCGCTGGCGCGAAAGGACTTGAATTTTTCAGCCTCAAAGGTTCCGGGATTGGCTTCCATCGTCACTTCGCACGCGCCGTCGAGCGGCAGTAAGGTGCGCACATCCGACATCAAGCGGTCCAGTCCCTTGGCCGACATCAAGCTGGGCGTGCCTCCCCCAATAAAGATCGTGTAAATCTTGCGGCCCCAGATCAGCGGCAGCGACTGCTCCAAATCGAGCCGCACGGCGTCCAGGTATTCCTCTTCGGGAAACGCGCCCTTCGCTTCGTGCGAATTGAAGTCGCAATACGGGCACTTGCGCACGCACCATGGAAAATGAATGTACAGCGACAGCGGCGGCAGCGCCGACAGGTTCAGCGCGCCCGGCTGCAGGTACTGCAAGGCACTGGCGGCTGGCGAACGCGGTGCCGGCTGGGGCTCCCCGCTGATGACTTTGATGGGAATCATTTCAGCTTTTCAACAAGTGCGCGCAAGGCTTGGCCGCGGTGCGACAAGGCATTTTTTTCCGCCGGCGACAATTGCGCCACACACTTGCCCAGCGACGGAATGAAAAAATGCGGATCGTAGCCGAAGCCATTCGTTCCCCGCGCCAGCGGCGTAATTTCACCGTCCCAGCGGCCGTCCGCGATCACCGGCTGCGGGTCGTCCGCGTGGCGCACATAGACCAGCACGCAATAGTAATAAGCCGACTTGTCGGCATGCACCTCAAGATCGGCAATGACCTTGGCATTGTTGCGCGCGTCGGACTTGGGCTCGCCGGCGAAGCGCGCCGACCAGACGCCCGGCTTACCGCCGAAGGCATTGACGCACACGCCGCTATCGTCGGCCAGCGCCGGCAGGCCCGTCAAGCGCGACGCATGGCGCGCCTTTTCCAGCGCGTTCTCGACAAAGGTGGCAAACGGCTCGTCCGCTTCAGGCACGTCGAACTCGCCTTGCGGATGCAGGGTAAAGCCGATAGGGCTGAGAAGTTCGCTGAATTCCTTCAGTTTTCCCGCATTGTTGGAAGCGAGGATCAGGCGTTGGGTCATGTGGCGTTCTCTGGTGGCGATAAGGCAGCCGACATTTTAAGCCCTAACGGGCGCCGGCCAGCGATAAACCAGGCAAGGCATTGTCTGGATGTATGTTCGTAACGCGCCCTGCGGCCCGGGAAGCAGGCGCACCGGCATCCGAAAAATCAGTATCATCTGTGGATGAACAGTCCTTTGCCCACCCCGCCGCCACCGATTTTTTCCGCGCACTCCCCATTCGAGGATGCATTTGTTTATTACGGCATGTGCGACGCTTCCGCCGCGGCGGCGCTTGGCACCGATCTCTTCGTCGTGGCCAATGACGAGCGCAACGAACTCCTGGTTTACCGGCGCGGCGTGGCCCGCCCCGTGGCCGAAGTCGATCTCTCCCCGTTCCTGGGCACTAAAAAAGATCAGGAATCGGACCTCGAAGGCGCAGCGACAATTGGCGAGCGCATCTACTGGATTTCGTCGCACGGGCGCAACAAAAAAGGCAATCACCAGGAAGGCAGGCACCGGTTCTTTGCCACGCAATTGCGCAACGGCGTCGTGGTACCGATGGGACAGCCCTACGCCGGCTTGCTGGCCGACCTGGTCGCCGCGCCCCATCTGCAGCGCTATGCGTTTGCCCAGGCTTCTGGCCTTTCGCCGGAAGCGGACAGTGCGTTCAACATCGAAGGCCTGGCCGCCACCTTGCAAGGAGGCGTACTGATTGGCCTGCGCAATCCCGCTCCGCGCGGCATGGCGCTGATCATCCCGCTGCTCAATCCAGCGCAGATCATCGACGGCGCAGCAGCCGTGTTCGGCGAAGCGATCGAACTGGACCTGGACGGCCTGGCCATTCGCAGCATTGATCTGGTGGCGGACACCTACGTCATCGTGGCCGGCGCCCCGGCAGACCGGGGCCGTTTTGCGCTTTACCGCTGGTCGGGCGACGCAAGCGACCAGCCTGTTGCAGTGGCGCACGCCGACTTCGCCACGCTGCGCCCCGAAGCCATATTCGCCATTCCCGGCACCAGTTCGCTGCAGATCCTGAGCGACGACGGCGGCAAGCACGTCAAGGACACGCCGCAGCGCGATCAAGCATTCAAAAGCGTGACGCTCACCCTCTGATTCGCCCCTTTTGCACCACCCTATGGCGCAGGACTGGTGGCTTGCTCGCCGGCGAAACGGGGAGCAAATGCTTCCAGTTCCACCCTGGTCGCGTTGGTCATGAATAAGACCGCGTGATAGTTGCCAACCAGGGCAATCAGTTCCAAAATCTGCGCTGAAGAATAATGCTCAGCCAATTGATCCCATAGCCCATCCGAGATCGTTGACGTGTCATGCAGCTCGTCCACGGCCAGTAGCAACAGCGCTTCGTGCGCCGGCAAGCCGCTGCCCGCCGGCGCGTTCGCCAGCGTTGCCGCCACGTCGGCCGGGCTCAACGCCGCGGCTTTAGAGAACAAGGCAACATGCACGCCCTATTCATATTCCGATCCGCAGCGGGCGCATGTTCTAAGGATGACCAGCTCGCGAGTGCGTTGATCAATGGAACCCTTGTCCAGCAGATTGCCCGCGAACATGCGTTGCAACACGCGCGGATTGTTTGCCTGCGTACGAAACAACTTGAGCGGCTCCAGGCCAGGCGGCAAGTAGCGGGCGAACGTGTCGGCGATGGCAGCTTCAAAGGGTGCGTCGAGCGGGGCGATTCTGGCGGCGGCCATGGGATTCTCCTGTAGGGATACGACTGATATAATCAGAAATGCTACGAATAGTGTAGCACGACGCTACGCAATATGTAGCAACAGGAGAATTGATGAGTGTTCCAAAACCAGGCCAACCGGTACGCGGCTCCCACACCGGGCGTCCCATCATGGCCTTGCTGGACCTGCTGGGACGGCGCTGGGCAATGCGCATCATTTGGGAGTTGCGCGGCGCTCCGCTGACGTTTCGACAATTGCGCGAACGCTGCGACGCGATGTCGCCCACGGTCCTCAACCAGCGCCTGCACGAATTGCGCGACACCAGCATCGTTGAAACGGCAGCGTCGGGCGGATATTCCCTGAGCCCGGCCGGGGTGAGCTTGCTGCAGGCAATGATGCCTTTACTGAAATGGTCGGAAGACTGGCAGCAGATGCTTGGCGAAACTGGGAATGAGAACGCCGTGACAGAAGAGCAGTCGCGGGCTTGACGATCATCGTTCCAAGGTCAACTCGCCGCTAACATCGCAAGCAGATTCTGCAGTCGGACCACCTCAAAGGGCCCAGACGGGGTGAAGTCTCGTATCGGAAGGGTCGACGGCATCGATCCGTACCTTGAAAATTATTGGGTTAGCGCAGGCCCCGTATACTGCAACACCAAGCCTTTCGGCCCGATCGCCCACCCGGCTGTCGGCGAAGCAAATCCAACCGTGTTGACTGCGGTAAGATCGAGCACTTTCCAGCTCTTGCCGCCATCGCGCGAAAAACCCGATCCGGCCAACCCGGCCGCCACGAAGCTGTTGGGCGCGCCCGGCACGGGCATCACGACCGACATGAAGCCTTCCGGCAAGATCGCCGCCGGCGCCCATGTCGTGCCACCATCCTCGGTGCGCACGCCGTTCAGCGTTGCCAGCTTCGTTTCCTTGTAATCGCCGCCCACGGCCATGCCGGTGCGCGGATTTAGAAAGCCCAGCGAGAACACACCCTTGGTCGGCGCACCAGCCGGAATCGCTACTGTCGCGGCCTGCCACGTCGCGCCGCGGTCGGACGAATGGAACACGCGCGATGTCTTCGCCCCGCCGCTGCCGATCCACACGTCGCCTTTGCCGGCGACCGTCAGGCAGGTGCCGCTGGCGGCAAACGCGCCCTCGGCTTCCAATGCTTCCAGGCCGCTGCCGCGTACTTCGTTCCAGTTTGCACCGCCGTCGGCTGTGACGAGCACCTGGAACTTGCCTTTGACCGGATCGCCGAACAGAATGCCATTGTTCGCATCCCAGAAACTCATCGCATCCCAGAAGCCTTCGGCATACTGGTTCGTTGCCTGCAAGTGCCATGAGGCGCCGCCGTCCGAGGTGCGGTAGATGCGCGAGGCGTCGCCGGGGCCGGCACTCATGATGACCGCGTTCTTCTCGTCGAACGCGTGGAGGTCGCGGAAATCAAGTTTCTCTGCATTGGCGACATTGATCACTTGCCAGCGCACGCCATCGACGGTGCGCAGCACCGTGCCTTGCGTACCGCTGGCCCACGCCACTTTGTCGCTGACGACCGACAGGCCACGCAACGAGGCTGTGGTGCCACTGGCTTGCTGGCGCCACGCCGTTTGCGCCGCAGCACTGCCGCACAGCAGCGACATGATGAACAAGGAGATGATCGACTGACGCATCGTGGTTCGCTTCCAAAAGTTGGCGCCGGGAAAGGCCGCGCCAGCACGGCCCCGCAATAGCAGTGGCCTGTTGCAAAAGTGAAGAAAATTGTTTTGGCTACTAAGCAATATCAGGGAATCAAAACCCGCAAATTCCCCATGATCTGCTTGAACAATGCTGCCGCGGCGTCATTGCCCGGCTCACACACCAGCGTGAAATTGAATATCTTGCGCGATGTAACGTAGCCGAGGTAAAGATACACTTGCTTGTCCGGCAATTGCGCGCTGAGATGCATTTCCAGGGCGCCGCCGCCGGAGAAGGCCTTGATACTGCGGTTCAGTACCGTGACACCGGTACTAACTTTGGTCAGCGCCGCGTGCCGACTGTCGAGGCAGTGTTCGGCAAGGGCTGGCGCCTTCGCTTCGGCAATCTCATACAGATCGGCACTGACGGTAATCGTCGCCTTGTCCTGCTCCGAGTGAAAATTGCAGGCATTCTTTTCGGACGTGGGCGCTTGCAGCCAGTGAGCCGGTAAATTTAGCCGGAATTCGCTGTAGGCATGCTCAACAAGCGCGGCATCCGCTTTCGGCTGCGGCGGCTCTGGCGGCAAGGAAAAAGAATAGGGAAATTTCAAGGCAGCCTTCCGAGGTAGTGGAGTACGGTTGCGCTTAAATACCCAGCGCCTGCTTCTGCAACTTGATAATGTCCGCGATGCCACCCTGCGCCAAATCGAGCAAGCGGTTCATGCCGGCGCGATCGAATGCCGCGCCTTCGGCCGTTCCCTGTACTTCAATAAAATGGCCGGCATCGGTCATCACCACATTCATGTCGGTGTCGCAGCCCGAGTCTTCGATGTAATCGAGGTCCAGCACCGGCATGCCCTGATACACGCCCACTGAAATGGCGGCCACAAAACTGTTGACCGGCACCGCGCCGATCGCGCCCTTGTGCACCAGTTGATGGAAGGCGTCATAGGCTGCCACCATCGCCCCGGTAATGGACGCGGTGCGCGTGCCGCCGTCTGCCTGCAGCACGTCGCAGTCGATCTGCAAGGTACGCTCGCCAAAGGCATTCAAATCAAACGCGGCGCGCAGCGAGCGGCCGATCAGGCGCTGGATTTCCTGCGTGCGGCCCGACTGCTTGCCGCGCGCCGCCTCGCGGTCCATGCGGGTGTGCGTGGAACGCGGCAGCATGCCGTATTCGGCCGTCATCCAGCCCTGCCCTTTGCCCTTTAAAAAGCCCGGCACCTTGTCCTCGATGCTGGCCGTGCAAATGACCTTGGTGTCGCCGCATTCAATCAGCACCGAACCCTCGGCATGCTTGGTGTACTGGCGCGTGATGCGCATTGCGCGCAACTGGTCAACCGCGCGCCCGCTCGGGCGTGTAACAAACGTCATGGAAAGCCTTATTTAATTATTTAATAATCTGGGAGGATTTTTCGATCGCGCCGCGAATCTCGGCAATCGCTTTTTCAATTTCGTCGTCATTGAAGGCGTCCACTTCGCTCGGGTTTTCCGGTTCGGTATTGGCCTGGATGGTGGTGCTGACCAGGTTATCGGGCAGCATCATGGTCGAGATCACGGTGGCCATGCCGTCGGCACTCGAGACCGCCGTTTCCACTTCCGGCGAGCCTTGCCACATGATTGCCAGCGCGGTCGCGTTATCGCCCTTGTCGCCGGCAATCGCGGTGGCGGTCGCGATCATGTCGGGAATGGCGCGCACGATGGTCTGGGTCGACAGGCGGTGCACCAGGTCTTCGTCCGACAGCATCGACCATAGCCCGTCCGAGCACAGCATCAGCACGTCGCCCGACTGCAGGCTCGCGGGGCGCGCGATATCGACCTTGGGCAGCGACGAGGCGCCGATGCAGTTGTACAGCTTGTTGCGGTCCGGATGGCTGGAGCGCTCCGACGGGTCGGCCATGCCTTTGTCGATCAGGTGCTCGATGTGCGAATGGTCGCGCGTGCGGCCCAGGATCTGGCCGCGCCGCAGCCAGTACAGGCGCGAGTCGCCGCAATGGGCCCAGGTGGCGATATTGTGCTGGATCAGGCACGCCACCGCCGTGGTGCGCGGCGTGTCGGGTAAATTGTTGGCGGCGCGGTAGCGGTGAATTTCGTGGTGCGCTTCCATGAACGCTTCTTCGAGAAAGCGCTCCGGCTTTTTGACATACGGCGTCGCGTTTTTCTGGAACAGGTTCGACATCGCCTGCATGAAAATCGAGGCCGCCACTTCGCCGCGCAAATGGCCGCCCATGCCGTCGGCCAGCACCAGCAAGAGCGCGTCGCGCGTAAAGCTGTAGCCCATGCGGTCCTGGTTGACCTTGCGCCCGCCGATCTGGCTTTCCTGATATACGGAAAATTGCATTATATTGACTCTCTCATCAGGTGTTCCTATCGTCAGGCGTTTTGCGCCCCATGCCCATGCGGTCAATCAGGCCGCGCCAGCCGCCAAGCACCTTGTCCGTGGCGCTCGCATCGGCCGCTTTTGGCACGCGCGGCATCGCCAGTTCCTTTTGCAGCGAAAACAAGCTTTGCGGACGCGCCAGCGGATCGAGTTCCAGGCACCATTTCACCATCTTGATCAGCTCGGGCGAATAGTTCGCTTCCAGCTTCAGGTAGTAACCCGGCATCTTGTCTTCGATCTTGCGCTGGTCGGCCGCCTGCGGGGGCGACGCGGCCATGCAGGCGAACATCGAAGCGCCGATACTGTAAATATCGGACCAAGGTCCCAGTGCCGCCGTTTTGGAATACAGGTCGGGCGGCGCAAAACCGGGTGTATACATGGGCGTGAGCTTGGGCACGTCGGCATTGAAGGTCTGGCGCGCGGCGCCAAAATCGAGCACGATCGGGGTGCCATCGGTACGCAAATAAATGTTGGCCGGCTTTAAATCGAGATGCAGCAGCTTGTTGGTGTGCACTTCGCGCAAGCCCGCGCACACGCCAATAAAGATCTGGCGGATGAACGCTTCATTGAGCCGGCTGCCCTTGGCGCCCAGGCGCGCGATTTGCTCCTGCAGCGAATGGCCTGATTCATATGCCATCACCATGTAGACCGTTTCGTTGCCACGAAAGAAATTTAGTACGCGTACCACGTTCGGGTGCGAAATGCGGGCCAGCGCCCTGCCCTCTTCAAAAAAGCACTTCAAGCCAATCCGGAACACCGCCAGATTAGGCTTGGAAATGACGGGCACGAGTTCGCCCGGCTGCCGCAACGCCAGGGCGCTGGGAAGGTATTCCTTGATCGCGACAGCATTCCCGTCGACGTCATAAGCGAGATATACAATACTGAACCCACCGGACGCAATTTTCTTTACAATGCGATATCCGGCAATTTCAAGCCCATCGGGCAATGGAGCGTTATTTTGTGCAGCCATAGGGTTCCTTGCTTAACACGGCGATTGTGTGGATAAAACTGTGCTTTGTAAAGCTAAGATAAAAGTGCAAACGATAAATACCGGGGACTCCATTGAGCATTTCTAGCATGACAGGTTACGCGGTTGCCACGAGCGAAGGCGCGGCTGGCACCCTTACGATCGAAATCAAGAGCGTCAACTCGCGCTTTCTCGATCTGCAGTTTCGCATTAATGATGAGCTGCGCGCCCTGGAGCCCGATCTGCGCGCGGCCATTATGGCCGCAATCACGCGCGGCAAGGTCGAAGCGCGCCTGAGTTTCGGGCGCAAGGTGGCCGGTGCGTCGCAGGTGCTCAACGCGGGCCTGCTGGTCGACCTGGCGCGCCTGCAGGCCGAGGTGACCAAGCACTTTGTTTCGGCTCCCACCATGACGGTGGCCGAACTGCTGCGCTGGCCCGGCGTCATTGAGGAAGCGCAAGTGGGCCAGGAGTCGCTGCAGGCCGACGTTGCCGCCTTGACCATCAAGACCATAGCCGCCTTTGTCGACAGCCGCCGCCGCGAAGGCGCCGCGCTCGAAACGATGCTCGTCTCGCGCATCGATGCGATGGACGTCATCGTCAAGCGCATCACGCCGCTCATTCCGCAAGTCATTTCGCAATTCCAGCAAAAAGCCATCGAACGCATGCAAGACGCGCTCGGACTGGCCGGGCACGGCACGCCGTCGACCTTGACGCGTCAGGAAGCGTTCGAAAGGATCCGCCAGGAAGTCACGCTGTACGGCATCCGGATCGACGTTTCCGAGGAATTGTCGCGCCTGACGGCGCATTTGACCGAAACGCGGCATATCCTCAAAAAAGGCGGCCAGGTTGGCAAAAGGCTCGATTTCATGATGCAGGAATTGAACCGGGAAGCCAACACCCTGGGCGCCAAGGCCTCCGTCAAGGAACTGGCCGATGCGTCGATGGAACTGAAACTGCTCATCGAGCAGATGCGCGAACAGGTGCAAAACCTGGAGTAGCGCGGTGCAGGCAAGCCGGTCGCGTTGACGCATCGGCTTGCTCGCAGCTATCTGCCGCCCGGCAGCGCCTTCCAGCTTCTCTGGTGCGGCCAAGCAACAGTCAATCTTTCCGTCCCGCCGATACCACCCATTCAAAAGTTTCATTTAAGACATTGTCACGTGTTAGTATCGCCATGCTTATAAAGCAATCTTAGGCGAATAGCATGTTTTACAGTCGTCTACACGAACCTTGAAGAATGGAAGATACGAATGAACGGATTTAAATTAGCAGGTCTCACGGCCGCCATGCTGCTGACCTCGCAGCTCGCGCTGGCCGACAACCTGTCGCTGCGCCTGAACTATGCGCAAGGCAAGACCGGTGTAGCATTTCAGGCCACCCACGTCGAAACCGGTAACTTTGCCATCACGCCCAAGCGCGAACACATTGCCGGCCCCAGCTGGCGCCTGGTGAGCCGCAACAGCAAAGGCGTGATCGTCTATGAAACCGAGATCGCCAACAACCTGACTTTCCAAGCGGAAGGCTTCGACCCGAAAACCGGACAGATCGCCGCCGCCCGGACCGTTCAGCTCAATGCGGGTGTGCTGGAAGTGTCCATCCCTTACGGTACCGACGTCGCCAGTATCGAAGTGCTGCCCTCGAACAAGGATCTGGCCGCCTTGGCAAAAGGTGCAAGCGCGCCCGCCGCGCTGGCCAAGTTCGACCGCAATGCGATCAATGGCGCCAAGCTCAAAACGAAGGCCGAGCGACTCAATATGCTGGCCGCGACTGCGGCCGCCGGCGGCACGCCGACCGTCGCCACCATTGTCGACAGCGGGCCGCCGGCACAGCGCATGGATATCGTGCTGCTCGCCGAAGGCTATACGGCCGCCGAGATGGGCAAGTGGCAAATGGATGCGAACCGGATTGCGACAGGCATGCTGAACGATCCAGTGTTCAACAATGCGCGCGCCGGCATCAGCATTCGCCGGGTCGACGTGGCCAGCGTCGAATCGGGCGCCGACGAACCGGACAAGGGCATCTACCGCAGCACGGCCTTTGACGCCACCTACAACTGCGGCGGCGTAGAGCGCTCGATTTGCCTCGACGATAGCAAGGTGCTCGGCGCGGTCAGTTCCGTGCTCGCGCCCGATGCGCGCGACTTCATCGTCATCGTCGTCAACTCGGCGCGCTTTGGCGGCGCCGCCACGATGGGCGTTTCCGCGCGCGTGGCCTCGGACAGCGGCTCGGAGATCGACATGGCCTTGCATGAAATGGGCCATTCGGCATTTTTGCTGGCCGACGAATATGACCTTGGCAACTGCGCCGCCGGCGAACCGGCGGAGCCGGACGTGACACGCAATTTGTCGCGCACCCAAGCCAAATGGGGCAGCAAGATTGCCGGCAGCACGCCCGTCCCCACCCCGATTAACGCGCTGCCGAACGGCACGGTCGGGATGTTTGTTGGCGGCAAATACTGCACAACTGGCATCTATCGCCCGACGGAAAACTCGAAAATGCGCACGCTGGGCCTTCCTTGGCACGCGGTCAACGAAGCCGTACTGAACTCGGTCATCAACAAGTACTATACGGCTTGCCCTAGCCAGTTTTATACCCGCGCGATCGACCCCACTTACGGCGACTCGTGCAGACTGAACGATACCCACGACGGCACCAGCTGTGCTTTCCAGCCGTGGGACACGGCATCGAACCTGCAGGCGGCCGGCTGGACGATTCTCGGCAACACGTGCAAGACCTTCGCGGGTGGCCGCCTGACAACTGTCAGCCTGTTCGTGAAACCAAGGCCGTAATCGGCAGCAAGGCCCGCCGCGATACTTTTTTGCGGCGGGCCGATATAAAAGATCATATTAGACACAGCGTGGGTGCTCCCGGATACTCGTTTGCACGGCCAACCGCGGCCGCAACCGACCGGAGCATGCCATGCACCCACGCCCTACCCGTCGCGGTCACCCCATCAAGGCCGTTTTCTCCATCGGCGTCGCAGCAGCGCTTTTCCTGAGCGCGCCCGCCCAGGCAGCCTCAACGACCTTCATCAACCCGGTCGGGCCGGCCACGCGTTCATCGGCCGACCCGCACGTGGTGCGCCATAGCGACGGAATCTATTACTTCGTTTCCACGTCGCCAGGCTGGGACAGGCTGGAAATTGCCAAGTCCCCAACGCTTTCCGGCATTGGCGTGAGCACGCCCAGGACGGTGTTCGTCAAATCAGGGGCGTGCAGCGGCGCCAGCTGTACCTCCAAGGACTTGTGGGCGCCGGAACTGCACTTCATTGACGGCGCCTGGTATCTGTATTTTTCGGCCGCCGGCAGCGATGACCAGCACCGCGTCTTCGTCATGAAAAACACCAGCGCCGACCCGACCACGGGCAGTTTTGGCGCGCCCGTCAAAGTCGCCGACAGCGACGACAGCTGGGCAATCGACCAGACGGTGGCCCGCATCAACGGCCAGCTCTACATGGCCTGGTCCGATATTTCGGGCGGCGGACCGCAACGCATCAAGATCGCCAAAATGAGCAGTCCGAGCACACTCATTGGCCGCGGCGCGATCATCGCGACGCCCACGTACACATGGGAAACCTCGGGCGCGCCCGTCAATGAAGCGCCGCAATTCATCGTCCACAACAGCAAGGTGCATATGACGTTCTCGGCCAGCGGCTGCTGGACCGACGACTACAAGCTTGGCTTGCTAAGCGCCAACCTGACGGCCGACCTGACGCTGGCCGGCAACTGGAGCAAGGCTGCCGCGCCAATCCTGCAAAAGGGCAATGGCGCTTTCGGTCCCGGCCATAACGGCTTTGCCAAGTCGCCCGATGGCAGCGAAGACTGGATCGTCTACCACGCCAATCCGGCCAGTGGCCAGGGCTGCGGCAATGGGCGCACGACCCGCATCCAGAAAATCACCTGGAATGGCGACACGCCGGTGATCGACGCCCCCGTCGCAGCCGGCCTTCCGCTCGGCCGTCCGGCCGGCGAAGGCAGCGGCACCATCTGGTACCGCATCCGCAACCAGGCCAGCGGCAAGGTCATGAGCATCGACCGCGCCGGCCCCGCGCAAGGCGCTGCGATATGGCAATGGACCAACGTGAACAATACCGACCAGCAATGGTCGCTTGACCCGGCCGGCGCCGGGTACGTCAAGCTGACGTCGCGCTTCAACGGCCAGGTAGCCGATGTTTACAACTTCAGCACGGCGCCAGGCGTGCAGCTCAAGTCCTATCCCGACATTGGCAGCACCAATCAGCACTGGCTCCTGGTACCCGGCGCAAGCCAGCATGTTGGCGTGCGCAACCGCAACGGTGGACTGATGCTCGACAATCGGGACGGCAACCTGGCCGACGGCGGCATCGTCCAGCAATGGACCGATAACGGCCTGGCGCCGCAGCGCTGGCTGTTCGAGCGCATCAATTAGGGTGATGAAGGGGGCCATCAAGCTGTCGCGGCAGCATCAGATTTTGGTAGAATGCCCTATCGCATGGGCCTTCGCCAGAAAGAAAATATGCCACTTACCCCCGCCTTCGCCGGCAGCCTGTTCATCGTCGCCGCCCCGTCCGGCGCCGGCAAGTCCACCCTGGTCAACGCCTTGCTGGCGCAGGAACCGGGCATCGGCTTGTCCATTTCCACCACCACGCGCGCCCCGCGTCCTGGGGAAACGGACGGCGTGCAATACCACTTCACCACCGCCGACGACTTTGTCGCGCGCTCAGGCCGCGGCGAATTTCTGGAATGGGCCGAAGTTTTCGGCAACTACTACGGCACTTCGCGCGTCATCATCGAACAGGAAATGACGGCCGGCACCGATATCCTGTTGGAAATCGACTGGCAAGGCGCCCGCCAGGTCAAAAAGCAATTTCCCCAGGCGGTAGGCATCTTTATTTTGCCGCCATCGATTGCCGCTTTGTCCGAGCGCCTGCACAAGCGCGGCCAGGATGAGGAAAACGTGATCGAGCGCCGTCTGCTGGCCGCCGGGGGTGAGATCTCTCACGCTCCGGAGTTCGACTATGTTATTATCAATGAAGAGTTCAACGTCGCCTTGTCGGAGATGAGCGCGATTGTCAGAGCGTCACGCAGCCGGGTTGCCCAACAGGCTGCGCGCAACGCCTCGCTATTTGCCCAACTGGGTATCCATGCGCAACAGCCGTGACGTCTCACACCATTGTTTAATTAGGAGTAAAGATGGCCCGCATTACAATTGAAGATTGCTTGAAAAGTATCCCTAACCGCTTTCAACTGACCCTGGCCGCGACCTATCGCGCTCGTCAGTTGCTGCAGGGTCACACGCCAAAGGTTGACGCAAAAGACAAGCCAACCGTCGTTGCACTGCGCGAAATCGCAGCGGGCAAAGTCGGTATCGAGATGCTCAAAAAGGTCCCGATGTAATTGTTGTAGCCTGTTTCAGAGTGTTCACCCGTAATTCTGGTAGGCTTTAAGTATGAACCTTACTCCGGATACGACACTCCCAGGCACGCCCAAGACCCGCGCATCGCGCGTCGGGTCCAAGCAGGAACCTGTCCCGCCCGCCCCTGTGCCGGGCGTGGCATCGGTTACCTTGCTGTCGGCCAAGCTGGCCGAGTATCTCACTCCCTCCGAACTGAAAAAGGTCAAGGAAGCGTATCGTTTTTCCGACGAGATGCATCTGGGCCAGGTCCGCAAGTCGGGCGAACCGTATATTTCCCATCCCATCGCCGTGGCCGAAATTTGTGCCGACTGGAAGCTTGACGCCCAGGCCATCATGGCCGCGCTGCTGCACGATGTGATGGAAGACCAGGATGTCAAAAAGGATGAGCTCACCGAGCGCTTCGGTTCGCCCGTCGCCACCCTCGTCGACGGCCTGTCCAAGCTGGAAAAAATCGAATTTCAAAGCCTGATCGAAGCGCAGGCCGAAAACTTTCGCAAAATGCTGCTGGCCATGGCGTCGGACGTGCGCGTCATCCTCATCAAGCTGGCCGACCGCCTGCACAATATGCGCACGCTCGACCATATGCCGGCGTCCAAAAAGCGCCGCATTGCTTCCGAGACCATGGAAGTGTATGTGCCCATTGCGCACCGCCTGGGCTTGAACAATATTTACCGTGAGCTGCAAGACCTCGCGTTTTCGCACCTGTATCCGGTGCGCTATCGCACGCTGGCCAAGGCGGTCAAGGCGGCGCGCGGCAACCGGCGCGAAGTGGTCAAGAAAATCCTCGAATCGGTCAAGAACACGCTGCAAGTGGCCGAGCTGCAGGCCGAAGTGTACGGCCGCGAAAAGACCCTGTACGGCATTTACAAGAAAATGCGCAGCAAGCGCCTGTCGTTTTCGCAGGTGCTCGACGTGTACGGCTTTCGGGTCGTGGTCGACAGCTTCGCCAATTGTTACGTTGCGCTGGGCACGCTGCACGGGTTGTACAAGCCGATGCCGGGCAAGTTCAAGGATTACATCGCCATTCGCAAGCTAAATGGCTATCAGTCGCTGCACACCACCCTGATCGGCCCCTACGGCACGCCGGTCGAATTCCAGATCCGTACCCAGGAAATGCACCGCACCGCCGAATCGGGCGTGGCCGCGCACTGGCTGTATAAAAACGGCGACTCCAATCTGTCGGACTTGCAGCAGCGCACCCACGCCTGGCTGCAGTCGCTGCTCGACATCCAGCAGCAGACGGGCGACTCGGCCGAGTTTCTCGAGCACGTCAAGGTCGACCTGTTCCCCGACTCCGTGTACGTGTTCACGCCCAAGTCCAAGATCATTGCCCTGCCGCGCGGCGCCACCGCGCTCGACTTTGCCTACACCATCCACACCGGCATTGGCGACCATACCGTCTCGGTCAAGATCAACCACGAAGCAGCATCGCTGCGCACTGAACTGCGCAACGGCGACATCGTGGAAATCGTCACCGATCCAGGCTCGCGGCCAAGCCCGACCTGGCTGGCCTTTGTCCGCACCGGCAAGGCCCGTTCGGCGATTCGGCATCACCTGCGCACCATTAACCTGAACGAATCGGTGGAACTGGGCCAGGAGCTGCTGTCGCAGGCGCTCACCGCGCTCAGCATCCGTCCGGACCTGCCTGAGAGTACGATTGAAAAGCTGCTCAACGAATCGTCGGCCAAGTCGATGGACGAACTGTACGCGGACATCGGCATCGGCAAGCGCATGGCAGCGCTGGTGGCGCGCCACATTTTTGGGCTGATCGACGACGATCTGGCGGCCATGCCGTCCAGCTTGCACCAGACGCCGGGCGAACTCGATCCCGTGACGATCTACGGCAGCGAAGGCGTCTCGGTACAGCTGGCGCCATGCTGCCTGCCCATTCCCGGCGACCAGGTCACCGGTCAGCTGCGCCGCGACCAGGGGTTGATCGTGCACACGGGCGACTGCAGCAGCGCCAAGCGCGTGCGCAGCAAGGAGCCTGACCGCTGGATTCCCGTCCAGTGGGGCACGGAACTCAATCGGCGCTTCGATTGCCGCATCCGGTTGCTGATCAACAATGAAAAAGGCATTCTGGCGCGCGTGGCGGCCGAGATTGGCGAGTCGGACGCGAACATTTCCTACGTGGGCATGGACGAGGATGAAGAACACGTGATGACGCAGCTGCGCTTTACGATCCAGGTGAAGGACCGGGTGCACCTGGCGCACCTGATCCGCAACCTGCGCGGCGTGACGGGCGTGACGCGCGTCGAGCGCGAGCGGAACTAGACTCGCAACACTGCCCCCCCGTCGTCCTCGCGCACGCGGGGACCCATAGAACCGACGAGTCATGTGCTCCTTGAATCAATTGGTTACTGTAACTAATTAATTTGAAAGGAGCGATGGGCATCCGTTCCATGGGTCCCCGCGTTCGCGAGGACGATGTTGGGAAGAGCCGCTGCTGCGTAGTTGCCCCGCTAAAATGCGGAACTGAGCGTCACCCGAAATGAACGCGATTCCACCGGATGGAAATGTACGCCTTCGCTGGCGAGCGCCTCGCCCCTCAGGCGCGACGCATAAAAATAATCGACCGCCGAATCGCGCCGGTTGCCCAGGTTGAACCCTTCCAGCTCAATTTTCGTGTGCGCGCTGAGGCGGTAGCCGATGCGCCCATTGATGGTCGATGTCGCGTTCGAGCGCACGGTGTTGTCCTCGATGAGCGGTCGCGGCCCGAAATAGCGCCACTGCAGCGCGCCGTACCACGGCCCCACATGGTCGAGCGCCAGCGCCAGCGACGCCACGCCCTCCACCGCGCCCGGAATGTGCTCGCCCGCAAGGTCGCGATCGGCAAAGCGCGCCCGCGCAAAAGACACGTCCGCGTCCACCGTCACGTACTTGTTCGGCTTGTAGTAATTGGAGAATTCAAAGCCGGTGCGCCGGCTCGGCCGCCCCGCGTCGGTGGTGCCCGCGTCACCCACGAACACCAGCTCGGAATCGAAGTCCAGCCGGTACAGCGACAGCGAACTTTGCAGCCCTTTGACAAACTCGCTGCGCACGCCCAGCTCCATGCCGACCGCCTTCACCAGCGGCGTCACGCGCTCAACCGCGGCGCCGCTTTTCGGGTCGATCGCGATGGTGGTGCCGCGCGCGTCGTTGCTGTGAAAGCCATTGCCCGCATTCACATACAACTCGGTCCTGGCCCACGGCCCGAAGATCAGGCTGAGCACAGGGCTGGCGCGCGTCGCGCTGCTGCGCCCGGAATTGGCCGCCAGGTCGCTCTCGACGTCAAAACGGTAGTGGTCCAGGCGCACGCCGGCCACCGAGCGCAGCTTCGGCGTCCAGCGCGTCGTTAGCTCGCCAAACAGCGCGCCGCTGGTCTCGACGATATGGTCTTCGCGCGTGGTGGCGCGGCGCGTGCGGGCAGTGGTGTCGTACAAGCCGTTATGGATATTGTCGTTCTGGAGCTGGATGCCGACCCGGTAATTGTCCCAGCGGTGCTCGGCATTGAACGCGGCGGTCACGCGCCGGTCCGGCTGGCTGAACTGGTCGCCGTTGATCGGGTCATCCAAAAAATACGTGAAATTCGAAAACAGGTCGAGCCGGTTGGAGATCAGGTATGCGTTGACCTTGGTCGCGCCGGCATCCGAATCGGCGCGCCAGTTGCCAGAGAGGCTGTAGCGCTGCGAGGCGCCGCCATCGGTGCCGTCGACCGCGTCGAAGCGCCCCAGCCTGCCATCGTCCACGGCCCGTGCGGGAATCTGGTCGGTCGCCTGCCAGCGCGCCTTGTACGCCATGGCCGTCACGTTAAAGCCGTTGGCGGCGCTGCCTTCGCTGTAGCGCAATACGCCGTTGACCTTGTTGAAGTCGTCCCCGCGCGTAAACGGGCCATCGTTGTGGAACACTTCCAGCGCGTACAGCAGGTTGCCCTTGCCAACGGCCGGCGAGTGCGCCAGCAGCGCGCGCCGAAAGCCGTTCTGCCCCAGGCCCAGGGTGGCAATGCCATGGTCGAGCACTTCAGCGTAGCGCACCGCCAGCGCGCCGGCGGCGGCAAAGTCGCCCTCGTCGGCGTGGTACGGTCCCTTGCGGTAATCCAGCCGGTCGGTCAGTTCGGGAATCAGGAAATTGAGGTCGCTCCAGCCTTGGCCGTGGGCGTGGCTGCGCTGGTTGACCAGCATGCCGTCCACGGTGGTGCGCAAGTCGGTGCCGTGATCGAGGTTAAACCCGCGCAGATAAAACTGGTTGGCCTTGCCTTCGCCGCTATGCTGGCTGACGATCAGGCCGGGCACCGCTTCCAGCAGTTCGGCCGGCCGGTAGACGGTGCGCGCCTCGAGCTGCGCCTGCGTCACCACGCCGCTGTTGGCCGAATCGGCCACCCCGATCTGGCTGGTGCGCGAGGCGGTGATGACCACCCGGCCGGTACCGGCGTCGGGGTCGCCTTCGGCCGCCCCGGCGCGCGTAGCGCACAGCAGCAAGACAGCGGCAAAAACAGCGGTAAAAGCAGGGTCGCAGCGCAGGTTTGGCGTCATGGAGCGAATAGTGGTCAGTGGGGCAGCAAGGATTATTGCCCCCATGACCAGTTATTCGCAAGCTAAGCGCGTTTGGATTCAACCGCGTGGCTGCTCACCTTGTGGTGCATGCGCCGCAGCCCCAGCCAGACGGCCATCACCAGCACCGGAATCATGATGCCGGTAACCACATCCGGATTGACCGGCACGCCGGCCGCCTTGAGCGCCTTGCCCGCGTAGCTGACCAGGCCAATCGAATAATACGAAATGGCCACCACCGACAAGCCCTCGACCGCCTGCTGCAAGCGCAGCTGCTGGGCGGCGCGGGTATTGAGCGACTCCAGGATGCGCCGGTTCTGCTGCTCCTGCACGATGCCCACGCGCGTGCGCAGCAAGTCGTTGGTGCGCCCGATGCGCTCGGCCAGCGCCTCCTGGCGCCGCACCATCGACTCGCAGGTGTTCATCGCCGGGGCCAGGCGCCGGTCCATGAATTCGCGGATCGTCGGCACCCCGGGAATGCGCGTCTCGCGCAGCTCGTCGATGCGCGCCTGCACCAGCCGGTAATACGCTTTGGAGGCGGCGAAGCGATAGCTGTTTTCCATCGCCAACTTTTCCATGCGCGCCGCCAGCGCCGTGATCTTTTGCAGCAGGTGGCTCTCGTCATCCTCGCCGTGCGCAGCGTTGGGCGCGTCCACCCGGTCCGACATGTCCAGCGACAGGCGCGCCAGCTCGGTTTCAATGCCGTTCAAGACGGGCGCGGCCTGCTGCGCGCGCGGCAGGCCAAGCAGCGCCATCATGCGATAGGTTTCCACTTCCAGCACCCGCTGCACCAGCCGCCCCGCCTGCTGGTACTGCATGCCCGTGTCCTGCACCACCACGCGCCCAAAGCCGTCCGGCGCGATTGCAAAATCGGTCCACACCTTGGCGAAATTCTGGCTCTCGCTGCCCACCAGCAAGTTGCCGCCGAACTGCTGGCGCATCTCGGTCAGCGTGGCGCTCATGTGCTGCATGACCACATGGGTGGCCGCCATCAAGGTGCCGTCGAGCGAGTGCAGCCATTTTTCGGGCACATGGCGCAGCGCCACCTGGTCGAACAAGTGCTCGATGGCGGCGGCGCGCTCGCGCTGCTCGGCAAAGGTATAGGTGGCAAACTCGGTGTGCGACTCCCACTGCAGCCGGAACGGGCCAAAATCGTGGAAAAAATACTTGGCGTCGCGATGCGGGCTGGCCACGCCAAAATACTGGCACAGGGCAGCGAGCAGCTCGTGCTGAAAAGTGCCGTGGTCCGCGTCCACGCCCCGGTCCTCGCGGCTGTAGACGGCCAGGTGGGTCAGTGTTTCAGGGCCCATCAGGCGCAGCGAAGGGCGCGAATGCACCTCCGCGGCCAGGGGAATGCGCAAACGGTGATTCAGGCTGCTGTGGGCAATGGACATCGGGCGACTCGCTAGCTATGGGAATTCTTATTCTTCGGGGGGCGCCGGGTACGTCACGCTGAGCACTTCGAGCTCTTCGGGCCCGAGCGGCGTTTGCAGCGTGACCAGGTCGCCTTCCCTGGCTTTGGTCAGCGCACGCGCCACCGGCGACACCCAGCTGATCTTGCCCTTGAGCGGATCGAGCTCGTCGATGCCGACGATGGTCACGGCATGCTCGTCGCCCACCGCATTGCGGTAGGTGACGGTCGCGCCGAAGAAAATCTGATCCGTGCCATGGTGCACAGTCGGATCGACCACGGCGGCCGCATCCATGCGCTTGGTCAGGAAGCGGATGCGCCCGTCGATCTGGCGCAGGCGGCGCTTGCCGTAAATGTAGTCGCCGTTTTCGGAGCGGTCGCCGTTGGACGCGGCCCAGTGCACGACCTTGACGATCTCGGGGCGCTCCACGTCGATCAGGTGCAGCAGCTCGTCCTTGATGCGCTGGTAGCCGGCCGGCGTGATGTAGTTTTTCGCGCCGGCGGGAATGGCTTGCGCCAGCGCGAGCGCTTCCTCGTCTTCGTCGCCGTCCGCTTCTTTGACAAATGCTTTGTTCATGCGCCTTATTGTAACGACGCACGGGCATCCTGTCCGGGTGATACCGAAATGCCCCATATTGATGTTTTCACGTATCATGTTTTTAGAATGAAACGACCCTACCGCCTGCGCAAGCTGATCTTCGCGCCGCTGATTTACCTGGCGGCGCTGGTGCTGTTGATCGAGGAATGGTTCTGGGACATGGGCACGCGCCTGTTTCGCTTAATTGCCGCCTGGCCGCCGGTCGCCTCGCTCGAAGAGCGGATCCGCGCGCTGCGTCCCTATCCAGCGCTATGTCTGTTTGCACTGCCGGCGCTGCTGCTGTTTCCGATCAAGATACTGGCGCTGGTGGCCATTGCCAGCGGCCATGCGGTGGGCGGCGTGTGCGCGATCATCGTCGCCAAGCTGGGCGGCGCCGCCGCGGTGGCGCGGCTGTATGTGCTGACCCGTCCCAAGCTGCTCACGCTGGCGTGGTTCGCGCGCTGGCACGACGCGTTCATTGTCCTCAAGGACCGCTGGATCGGGCGTTTAAAGGACACCATTGCGTTTCGGCGCACCAGCATGGCGCTGGCCCGGATGCGCCGCCTGTGCCGCGAGCTGATGGCGCGCATCCGCTTGAAAATGAAGCGTGGGCGGCACCGCAGCCACCCGTCGCGCGTGCTGCGGCGCCTGATGGCGATGTGGCGCGCCAAACGCGGCCCGTAGGGCGCAAAAGCGCAGCGCAGTGCGCCCTGTTCCGCGTCGCGTTGACGCATGCATTGGCGCAATGCGCTGCGCTTTTGCGCCCTACGTGTGGCCCGCTTGCGCAATTTTCCCGCGATTTTCCCGCGACAGCGCCGCGCTTGATGGCGACGTGGATGCGCTCCCGGCTCGCGCGTTTTTCCCGTATGATTCCACGATGAATCCCGCGCCTCCCAATATCGCCGACCTGATGCAGGCCTTCGTCAGCAATACGCCGGGACTGGTGTATCAGTTCATCCTGCATGCCGACGGCAATGTCGAGTTTCCCTACCTGAGCGAAGGCTGCGCGGCCCTGCTGGGCCTGCCCGCGTCGGCATTGCAGGCCGCGCCCGGGCGCTTTCTGGAACTGATCGTGCCTGACGATCGCCGCGGCTATCTCGACGCCATGCACGCTTCGGCCACGGCGCTGTCCGGCTGGAACTGGGAAGGACGCATCTGGATCGACGAATACCAGGACCAGAAGTGGATCAACCTGCGCTCGACCCCGCGCATCCTGCCGCAACCGCCCGGCAGCGTGCACTGGGAAGGCATCATGACCAACATCACCTCCAGCAAGCTCGAGCAGCTCGAAGTGACGCGCTCGCGCGCCCGCCTGGCCGAACTGACCGCACACATCGAACAGGTGAAGGAACAGGAACGTACCCGCATCGCCCGCGAAATCCACGATGACCTGGGCGGCAACCTGACCGCCATCAAAATGGCGCTGATGATGCTGACCCAGCGCCTGCCCGCCGACCCGCAGTTGATCGAGCGCGCCGAATATGTCGACGCGCTGGTGGACCGCAGCATCGAGGCGGTGCACCGCATCTCGCTCGACCTGCGCCCGTCGATGCTCGACTTTGGCCTGGTCGCCGCGCTCGAGTGGCAAAGCCGCGAATTCGAAAAGCAGAACGGCATCTCGTGCGCGTTCAGCTCCAGCGAAAAGGAAATTGACCTCTCGCTCGACCACGCTACCGCGCTGTTTCGAATTTTCCAGGAAGCGCTGACCAATATCGCCAAGCACGCCAAAGCGAGCCAGGTAGTGGTGCGCCTGCAGCGCATGCGCCACCAGGTCTCGCTCACGATCGCCGACAATGGCGTGGGCATCGGCCAGGCCGACCGCATCAAGCCGGGTTCGTTCGGCCTGCGCGGCATGAACGAGCGCGCCCGGGCGCTGGGCGGGACGATGACGCTGGCCGCCGTCCCCGGCGGCGGCTCGGTGGTGACCATCAAAGTCAAGCTGACTTCGCCAAGACCGGTGATAATGGATCCCCCCTATGATCACACTGCGAGCAAAACGCAACAATGACTGACAAAGCGACCATCCGCGTCTTCATCGCCGACGACCACGCCATCGTGCGCGAGGGCCTCAAGCAAATTCTGGCCGAGTCGCCCGACATCATCCTGGCCGGCGAAGCGGAAAACGGCGTGGACGCCATCAAGCTGTTTCGCAAATCCAAATGCCATGTGATGCTGCTCGACATTTCCATGCCCGACCGCAGCGGCATCGACGTGCTCAAGCAAGTGAAAAAAGAAAACCCGGAAATCGCCGTGCTGATGCTCTCGATGCACCGCGAAGACCAGTACGCGATCCGCTCGCTCAAGGCGGGCGCCTCCGGCTACCTGACCAAGCAGAGCGCCCCCAAGGAACTGGTGACGGCCATCCGCCAGGTTGCCACTGGCCAAAAATACGTCAGCGCGGCACTGGCCCAGGAACTGGCCAATTCGATTGGGGACGACCATGAAACGGCGCTGCACGACACGCTGTCGGACCGCGAATACCAGACGCTGACGATGATCGCTTCCGGCAAGACCGTGAGCGCCATTGCCGAGGAACTGTCGCTGTCGGTCAAGACCATCAGCGAATACCGCGCCCGTCTCCTGGTCAAGATGAAACTCAAAAATAGCGCGGAGCTGACCCACTACGCGATCAAGAACCAGCTGATCGAATGAACCGGCGCGCCCTCGCCCGCGATCTAAATTATGCAGCAAGCATATCGTTGCTGATATACACTAATCGATCCTGACCAAGGCTCGTACCATGTCTACCATCAAACCGCCAGCGCCCCCGCCGGCCGAGAACCCCGCCGAGATCGCGCGCGAAGCCTTCCGCCGCCTTGCCACGCGCCGCCTGGCGCCGACGCCGCACAACTACACGATCATCTACAACGAAATTGCCGGCATTGTCGAGCCGCCGCCCGCCGCTGCGCCGCAGGCCGAACTTGACCCGGCCGTGGGCGACATGCTGGCCGCCTTTGCCACCAAGCTGCACGACAGCCCCGGCGAGCTGCACGAATATGGCCGCCGCTTCCAGCGCGCCGCCCGGGCGCGCGACTGGGACAGTTATTCGCGCGCGCTCGGTCAACTGGTGGACAAGCATTTCCGTAAAGCCAACTCGATCGAACTGGTGGGCGCTGCCGAGTCGCCCGAGTGTAAGCACATTCGCGACATGCTGGCGCGCACGCTCTCGTTTGCCGTTGCCGCACTGCTCGACGGCTCGCCGGCGCTGGTGGCCGAGGCCGAGTCGCTTGGCGCTGCCGTCAAGACCGCCACTAACGACGATGCGCTGGCCGAGACTGCCGTGCGTCTCAAGCAGCTGTGCTACCAGATCGAGATCAAGAATGGCGACGCGGCCGAACAGCAGGATTTGCTGATGCGCCTGTTCAAGCTGTTGCTGGAAAACGTGTGGAAACTGCTCGACGACGACAGCTGGATCCGCGGCCAGATCGAGGCCGTGCAAAACCTGATCGCCGGCCCGATCAACGCGCGCACGCTGGAAGACGCCACGCGCAGCCTGAAGGAAGTCATTTACAAGCAGGGCCAGCTCAAGCACAGCCTGTCGGATGTCAAAGGCACGGTCAAGAACATGATGATGACCTTCATCGACCGCTTGAGTTCGGTGGCGACCTCGACCGGTGACTTCCATGAAAAGATCGGCGGTTTCTCTGAACAGATCAGCCGCGCGGACAATATTGTGGACCTGAACAAGATTCTCGACGAAGTGCTGCGCGAAACGCGCGCCATCCAGACCGAGGCGCTGCAGTCGCGCGACCGCATGATCCTGGCGCGCCAGGAAGTGCAGGAAGCCGAGCAGCGCATTCACTCCCTGGAGGCAAAGCTGCAGCATATGAGCGAGCTGGTGCGTGAAGACCAGTTGACGGGCAGCCTGAACCGGCGCGGCCTGGACGACGTGTTCGAGCGCGAGACGGCCCGCTCGGACCGGCGCGGCACGCCTTTGTGCGTTGCCCTGCTGGACCTGGATGACTTCAAGCGCCTGAACGACACCTATGGCCACCAGGCCGGCGACAGCGCGCTCAAGCACCTGGTCAAGATCGTCAAGGAAACGCTGCGCTCGATGGATGTGATTGCACGTTTCGGCGGCGAGGAATTCTTGATTTTGCTGCCAGAAACCACGGTGGAGGCGGCGGCGCAGACGATGACGCGGCTGCAGCGGGAGCTGACCAAGCATTTTTTCCTGCATGAGAATGAGAAGGTGCTGATCACGTTCTCGGCCGGCGTGGCGCTGCGCCAGCCGAACGAGGAGCAGTCGGCTTTGGTCAAGCGCGCCGACCTGGCCATGTATGAAGCGAAAAAGTCGGGCAAGAACCGGGTGGTGGTGGCGCCGTAGCCGCGCCGCATCAAGCCGCGAGTCGTCGTACCGCCGCGTTCGAGGCTGTTGCAGAAGGGGTGATGGTGCAGCAGCACTACATCGTCCTCGCGAAACGCGGGGACCCATAGAACCGACGAGTCCAGTTTTCCCGGGGGCGAGCCGGTCACTGTAAGCTATTGAGCTGAATAGAAGTATTGGCATCCGTTCTATGGGTCCCCGCGTACGAGGTCGTAGCAGAAGGAGCAGCAGTGCCGCAGAGTTACATCGTCCTCGCGAAACGCGGGGACCCATAGAACTGACGAGTCATGTTTCCCTTGAATCGCGCTGCTTGCTGTAACGAATTGATTCGAATCGAACTATTGGCATCCGTTCTATAGGTCCCCGCGTTTGCGAGGACGACGTGACTTTGGTTTTCGAGTTCCCAAAAGTCGCGATTTTTTTGGTTCGCGAGGATGATGTTTCACGCTACCAGTCGTACTTCAACTCCCCAACAAAGGTGCGCTTCGGATACGGGTGAAACGCCCAATACGTATAGTTATTCAGATTATCCACCCCCAGCGCCGCACTCCACTGCTTGTCCAGCCGCGCCCTGATCCGCGCATCGACCACGAAAAACTTGCTGAACCCTTGAAACGCAAACCCATTCGTATCGCTGTTATCAAGCTGCCCATATTGCCGTCCGCTATACCGCGCCGCCACACTGTACGACACGCGCTCGCCCTGCCGGTAGCTGGCCACGGCACTGGCGCGCCACTGCGGCACGCGCGGCTGGCGCTTGCCCACGCTGGCGGCAAACCCGCCATTGGCCGCAATCACCGAATCGGTCCACGTCAGACTGCCGTTCAACGCCAGCCCCGCAATCCATATACCGTCGCGCTGCCACGCCAGCTCCACCCCCCGGGTATGGATCGCGTCGACATTTTGCACGGTCGACACGCTCGCCGTCAGCGCCTGCGCGTACAAGGCATCGCGCGTGCGCTCGACAAACAGCGTGGCGCGCAGCGTGCCTTTGTCGGTCGCTTGCTCGGCGCTCAGTTCACCCGTCCACGATCGCTCCGGCCGCAAGGCCGGATCGGTATTGACAATCGCGTCGCCCACGATCGCCCCCTGGTACAGTTCGCCCACGGTGGGCATGCGCAGCGCGCGCCCGGCGGACGCCTTGAGCGTCCACTGCGGCGCCAGCCGGTACGCCAGCGCCGCCTTCGGTGAAACGTGCTGCTCGCGCCGCTCCACGCCGAACGGGACAATCACGCTGGCGTTACCCAGTTCGCCACCGTAGGCGCGCCAGCGCTCGTAGCGTGCGCCCAGCGTCGTCTTCCAGTAGTCCGAGATGGTCCAGGTCTGCTGCGCGAACAGGCTCTTCAACGCCGTATTCCCGTTCGACGCGGACAGGCGCGCGCCCGCCGCGCCGAGCGCCCAGTCGTCCGTGCCGCTCACCAGCGAACGCAAGTGATAGTCGTCCTGCTGGTAGCCGAATTCGATCACCTGCCCCGCCGGGCGCCACACGCCGCGCAAGTTCAGGGTGCGCCATCCGGTGCCGTTCAGGTCGGTTATGCGCCCCGCTGCGCCGGGAAACGAAGCCGTTGGCGCGCGCAGCACGTCCTTGCGGTAGTCGTACAGTCCCGCCGCCGCTTCCCAGTCGAACAGGCCGCGCGTGGTGGTCTTGAGCGAGACGCCTTGCATCCGGTGCTCCATCACATTCACGCTGGGCGCGAACGCGGCGCTCGGCGCGTTCAGGCGGTACTGCCGGGCGTCGATCACCACGTTGCCGGCATACACTGGTTGACCAGCCGCATCGCGCAGATAACTCTGGACGGCGCCGTCGGCATCGTTCTTCCACAGGCCAAAGGTGTAGCTGGCACGCAAAGTCGGGCTCAGGTCGTACGCGAGCTTGAGCTTGGCGTGGTCTTGCACCGTGTGGTAGCTGGTGGTGGTGCCCAGCAGCCACCACGGTTGCCCTTTTGGATTGTTGCCGGCGATGGCGCCGCGTACGACCGGCGTTGCGGGCGTGGGCGCGGCGCCCTCGGCCAGCGTGCGGGTGGCAAACGACAGCGGCTGGCCGTTGCTGTCGAGCCGGTTGGCGTTGATCCACCAGGCCAGCTTGCCGTTCTTGTTGCCGATCGATGCACTGGCCTGCTTGCCCGCCACCCGCTCGCCACTGCCGTACAGATCGAATTTCTGGGTTGCGTAGCCCAGCTTGGCGTGCATTTCCAGGTGGGTGGGCAAGCGCGTGACATAGTCGACCACGGCGCCCACCGAGTTGCCCGCGTAAGCGGCCGAAAACGGTCCGTACAGCACATCGACGCGTTCAATTTCCTCGGGCGTGACCAAGCCCCAGCGCGGCGTGAAACCGGCGCCATTGCCCAAATAGTTCGACAGCAGGATGCCGTCCGCGTAGACCATGGAACGGGCGCTGTTGCCGCTGCCCGAGGCGCGGGTCGACAGCACGGCGTGGTTGTAGTCGCCGATAAAACGTTTGCGCACCAGCAGGCTGGGCAGGTACTTGAGCGCGTCTTCGCTGTCGGTGGCGTTGATGGTCGCTTCGATCCGGCGCGCGCTAATGCCTTCCATGGTGGTGGGAATCTGGGCCGGCAGCGAAGTGGGCCGTCCGCCGCTGATGACGACGGTGTCCGGTACGCGCGGTGCGCCGACAATGTGCTGCGCCAGCGCGACAGGCGCGCAGGCCGCCAGCAGGGCTGCGCCCATGCTTGGGTAGTGATGGTTCATGTGTTTTTTCCAGCCTTGGGTCAAGACGAATGTCGGAAGGACGGCGCCAGCGCATCGCCCGCCGACAGGGTCGACAGGGTCGACAAGGCAGACGCAGCTTTAGCGCCGCGACGCGCTTGCGCGCATCAGCGTCGGTACTCAGGCGTGGACTGGGGGAGCGCGCGATTGCGCGAGCGTCCAGATGGCCAATGGGCTTGGCGACTGGAAAAACAGGGAAGGATGGGTGTCGCGCCCTTTCAGCAGCGGCATGCTTGAGGCAGTGCCCGGCAGCAAGGCGATGGCTGGTGCGTGGGTGGCGCAGAACGGGCAGTGTTCCAGGTGGACCGATACCTGCTGGGCATCGGCGCCGTCTGCCTTGACCATCTTGACGCCCGCTGCGCTGCAGATCTCGGTCCAGGTATCACCACGCGACGCGGCCATGGCTTGCGCCGCCGACGGCGCCAGCGCCGCAAACAGCATCGCGAAACAGGCGATCCATGCGGCAAAGCGTCGAGTGATTGTGTTCATGACCATAAGGCAAATTATACCAGTGCCCGCGCTTGCCTTCGCCCCCCCTTTGCCTACTTCTTCGCCGCCGGCGGCGCCTTGTACGTCACCCGGTAAATGCGGCCCCGGTGATCATCCGACACCAGCATCGAACCGTCCGCCAGGAAAGCGATGTCGACGGGACGGCCGACCACTTCACCATTCTGGATGAAGCCATCGATGAACACGGTGTCGCTCACCATCTTGTTTTCATGCAAGGTGACCAGCGCCACGCGGTAGCCGCTCTTTTGCGCGCGGTTCCACGAGCCGTGTTCGGCCACGAACAGCTGGTTCTTGTACTGCGCCGGAAACTGGCTCCCCGTGTTGAATGCCAGGCCAAGCGCGGCCACGTGCGGCCCCAGCTTGGCGACGGGCTCTTCAAACTCCGCGCACTTGCGCCCCGCCGCAAATTCGGGATCCGGCACCACGCCGCCTGCGCAATACGGAAAGCCGAAATGCATGCCCGCCTTGGGCGCGACGTGCAGCTTGTCGGACGGCAGATTGTCGCCCAGCATGTCGCGCCCATTGTCGGTGAACCACAATTGCCCCGTCGTGGGGTGGAACGCGAACCCGACCGTGTTGCGGATGCCGCGCGCGTATTCTTCCAGGCTTGATCCGTCCGGATTCATCCGGTGGATCTTCGAGTATGGCTCGTTTTCCTTGTTGCACACATTGCACGGCGCGCCGACGGGTATGTAGAGCTTGCCGTCAGGCCCGGCCTTGATGACTTTTCCGCCGTGCCACTTGTCACTCGGTAGCGAAACCTTGAGCACATTGACCTTCGGGCTTTTATCATAGGTGCTGTCAATATTGTCAAAGCGAATCACGCGCGACACTTCCCCCACGTACAGCGCACCGTTCAGCCAAGCCACGCCAATCGGTGTATCGAGCCCTTCGGCGACGGTGACGACCTTGTCGATCACGTTGTCGCGTTTGCTGCTGACCAGCGCGACAACTTTGCCGGCAGCGCCAGAGCCCACATACACAATGCCGGAAGGCGAAACAGCCATGCTGCGCGCGGCGTTCACCTTGTCGGCAAAGACCGTCATGCTGAAACCAGGCGGCAACGTGAAGTTGGCAAGTTCCGGGTACGACGCCGCCGCCGCTGGCGCGGCACTGACGGGCGTGAGCAAATAATCGGCAATCGATGCCAAGTCCGCCGGCGCCAGTATTGCCTTAAAGGAGGGCATGCCGGCCGTGAGCGAACCGGCGGCGATGAAACCGGCCAGCGCCGCCTTGTTCGGCTTGACCTTGACCCAGGTGGCGTCAGCCAGGTTGGGGCCGATGGCGCCTTCGCGCTGGGCGCCGTGGCAGGCTGCGCAGTTTTGCTGGTACAGCGCGGCGCCGCTTGCCGCGTGCGCGAGCGGCGCTGCACAGGCCGCAGCGATGGATAAGGCGAGCAGCAATTTTTTCATTGGGTGTGTCGTTTGCATGTCAATAAGTCAGTATCACCAGGGAAACCGCCTGGCGCGGCAGCTGCATTGTGATGATCGTACTGCCATTTCGCACTTTCAGTTTTTTTGGCGTACCTAATGTAGTGCGTCAAACAGATTGAAGCTTATTAAGTTTGGCACGAGCGCGCGTGACTTTGGCAAGAATGTCGGTCGCTTTCGCGGTCCATATATACGGTTTCGGTGCCATATTATGTTTTG
>NZ_JAFCWX010000036.1:0-47287 GCF_049897805.1 Massilia sp. TWP1-3-3 | reverse complement strand
TGACCTCGTTTCGTATGATTCACACCCTCGGGCGAGGGACGAGGTCACATTCTGAATCATCCAGCCGGATCGATCATCAGCCAGGATCGCACTCCTGCCGCGTAGCGGCTTCGTCCAACCAGCCGCCCAGCGTGATCCCTGAGGGAATCGCAAAATCGAAAAATCGCGTCGCGTTATAAATGCGCCAGCCGCTCGCGACCAGCACCACCACGGCGACGGCGTTGAGCCAGTGCGTCAGGCGCCGCCATACCGGGTGAATGTTGCGCGCGGGGGCCATCAGAGGCTCGCTATCGGCTGGCACGGCGCCGTGCTCATCGCGTGAAGGATGCGCGCATCGCCCGATGAAGGGCTCGCGCATCCCTCGCTGGTGTAAAGTTTGACCAGCGCGGGGGCGGCGGCGTACGATGCCGGCATGCGGCATGGACCAGCAAAAGCAGTGAGCAATCGTGTGGCTTGCATGGTATTAACCTGGGTGTGTGGGACAGTGACAGGTAATTCGCAGCAAAAGCGCGATTGGTTACAGCAGCGCGACGATTTTTTTGATTTTTTTATTTTCAAAACGATGTTACTTAAGGCGCGGATGCAACGAATACCCCTGGTAGAGCTTCAGCACGGTACAGAACTGCGCCTGCATGCGCTGTTCGTGCAAGGGCTGGACGGCGACGAGCTGGCCTATCGGCGCTTTCTGCAGGCGACGGCATCGCGCTGCTCGCTACGCTGCCCGCCAAGCAGCGCGAGGCGATCATTTACACCAAACTGGACGGCCTGTCGGTGCGGGAAGCAGCCGGCGCCCTGCAAATGTCGGAAGCGGCCATTAAGGTCGCGGTCCATCGAGGCTTGAAAACGTTGGCGGCAACATTGAGAGATGCAACATGAAAACGGATGAATTGATCGATATGCTCGCCACCGGACCAGACGTTGCCCTCGCGCGCGCCACGGCGGGCCGCAACGTGCTGCTGGTGCTTGGCGCCTTGCTGCTTAGTGGCCTGCTGATGGGCGTGACGCTGGGCCTGCGCCCACACTTGGGTCTTGCCGTGGCGCTGCCCGCGTTCTGGCTGAAGTTCGTGTTTTCAGTCGCGCTGGCCGGCGCCGGATGGCTGGCGGCGCGGCGTTTGTCGGCGCCGGGCTCGCGCCTTGGCCAACTGCCGCTGGTGGTCGGCGCGCCGATCGTGCTGGTCTGGCTGGTTGCCGCTGCGGTACTGGCCCAGTCATCGCCCGAGCTGCGCGGCGCGCTGTTCTGGGGATCGACGTGGCGCTATTGCCCGGTGCTGATCGCACTCATGTCGCTGCCCGTATTCGCGGCAACGCTATGCATCATGCGCCAGCTGGCGCCGACCCGTTTGCGCCTTGCCGGGGCGGCGGCCGGGCTGGCGTCGGGCGGCGCGGCCGCGGCCCTCTACTGCCTGCATTGCCCCGAAATGAGCGCCGCGTTTGTCGGGTTCTGGTATCTGTTGGGAATGCTCGTGCCAACCGCCATCGGAGCGCTGATCGGCCCGCGCGTACTGGCCTGGTAACATGACACGACATGCGCGCACCCTCGTCATGGGCAACTCCGGGTCCGGCAAAAGCTGGCTTGCCGCACGCATTGCAGCCGAGCTCGGCGCGCCGTGGATTGATCTCGACCATCTATTCTGGGAGCCGGGCGGCTACAACATCGCGCGCGACAAAACCCTGACGCACGCTATGCTCGACGCCGCCTGCGCGCAGCCGTCGTGGGTAGTCGAGGGAGTCTACGGCTCCCTGCTGACACGGGCGCAACCAAGGTCAGACACGCTGTTATGGCTGTGTGTCGACGAGGCCGAGTGCATCGCCAACATCACCCGGCGCGGACCACGACGCGGCGGCAGCGTCGCCACCATGGCGGCATTGACAGCGTGGGCGGCAAGTTACCGCAGCCGCGACGGCTCAAGCGGATTCGCGGCGCACCAGGCGCTTTTCGACGGCTATGCAGGCGCCAAAGTACGGCTATCGAACAGAAGCGACATTGCCGCGTTCCTGGCCCCCGGTTAATGCTTTCCCTCAACCGGGGTCAGTTCCCCCATTGCGACACGAGCTCTGCATACAGAGGCAGAAATAGCCCTGGATACCGTTTTACGGTAGAGCTCGTGTCGTAATGGGGGAACTGACCCCGGGGGAGGTTTTCAGGGGGTGAGCTGGACGATTTTGCGTTCGACGAAGGCTTGCAGGGGGGGCGTGAGGGTGCCGGAGGCTTTTGCGCGCTGGAAGGCGGCGAGCGCGTCGCGGTCGCGCTTTTCGGCTTGCAGCGAGATGCCCAGGCCCATCAGCCATACGCCGTGCTCGGGCATGGTGCGCAGCGCGGCGCCGTACTGCTCGGCAGCCTCGCGGTGGCGCGACTCGCGCTGCAGCGCGCCGGCCAGGAAGGCGTGGTAGTCGCCATTGCCGCTGGCCGCGGGCAAGGTGCGCATCAAGGTCGCAACGCCGGAAGTGCCGCGTTCGATCTGCATGCGCGCCAGTAACATGGCCATCGTCGGCTGCGCCGCGTCAACTGCCAGGCCTTGTTCGAGCTGCTGCATTGCTTCATCGTTGCGCCCGGCTTCGATCAGCAAGGCCACCAGGCTCTGGCGTGCGGCGTCGTGCCGAGGATTGAGCTTGAGCGCATGGTCAAGCGCGGCAAAGGCCCCCGCCATGCGCCCTTCTTCGAGCGCGGCCAGGGCAATGCGGTATTGTGCTTCGGAACGCTGGGCGCTGGTCATGTCGCGTCCGCCAATGGGGGAACCTGCAACTGGCAGCGGCAGCGGTTCGGCCATGCGCACTACTCTGGCGCCCCGCTGCGGCACTTCTAGCCTGGCAATCGGCGCTGGCTTGATGCGCGGCGCAGCAACAACGCGCACTGGCGCGGCCTCAACTGCCAAGGAGGAATCCGACGTATCGCGCACCGTGCCCTGCGCCGGCGCGACGACTGCCGGCACCGCAGTCGCCACTACCTTGCGCGTCGGCTCGAGCGCCTTGGTCGGTGTAGCCAACGGCGGGGCTGGCGTTACGGCAGCAACGGCAGCGGCGGCGGGTACCACAGGAGCAGCTGGAGCAGGAGCAGGAGCGGGCGCTATCACCTTGGGCACAAGCACAACGACAGCAGGCGCAGTCACCGTCGCCGCGCCCGGCCGCCGCAGCCAGAACACAACGGCGAGCGCGACGGCGATCACGACCACGCTCGCCACCACGGCAATGCGCACCAACGGCAATTGCCGCCGCGCGGGACCTGCGGCACGTACCTCCGAAGGCAAGGAAACGCCGGAATGCGAGCCGCGGGCATCCAGATCTTGCAGCATTTTGTTTATGAGGCTCATTTGTTCAGGACCCAGGTAAAGGCGGCGGCGGCAGCAGCCAGCGCGGGAACGGCGGCCAGCACCCACGTTGGCAGCTTGCGCCTGGTGGTCATGGTGTCTTTGGCGGCCTCGGCCACATGGGACGCCTTGACCTGCTGGGTGCCCTTGCCGTAGCTGACCATCAGCGATTTGTGCGCCAGGATATTGACCAGCCGCGGAATGCCGCCGCTGGCGCGGTACAGTTTGGCGATCGCGCCGCGCTCGAACAGGCGCGCGCCCGCGTAGCCGGCCACCCGCAGCCGGTGCGCCAGGTAATACTCCATGTCGTCGCGCGTGAGCGGCCCCAGGTGGTAATGAAAGGTAATGCGCTGCGCGAGCTGGCGGATCGCATCGAGTTCCAGGTGGCGGTTCAGTTCGGGCTGTCCAAACAGCACGATCTGCAGCAGTTTGCGCTTTTCCGTCTCCAGGTTGGTCAGCAGGCGCAGCGCTTCCAGGCTTTCGATGGGAATGGCTTGTGCTTCATCCAGACACAGCAGCACGCGTTTGTCGTTGCCTCCCAATTCCAGCAGGCGCAGCGTGATTGCCTTGAGCAACTGGTGCTGGTCGACATCCTTTTCCAGCGTGATTTCCAGCTCGTCAGCCAGGGCCAGCATCAGTGTGCGTGGCTCGAGGTAAGGATTGGGGATGTAGGCCGTGACGAAATCGTCCCCCAGCGTGGCGATGAACTTGCGGCACAGCAGCGTCTTGCCGGTGCCCACTTCGCCGGTGATCTTGATGAAGCCTTCGCCGTTGCGCGCGGCGATCAGCAAGGTGTTGAGCGCTTCCTGCGAATGCGGGCTGGTGAAAAAATAACTGGTGTCCGGCGTAATGCCGAACGGTGCCTCGCGCAAGCCGAAATGGGCTGTATACATAGCTTAGCGGCGCTCCCCTGCATTGCGTGGGTCGAGCTGCTGGACGCGGTTGCCGGTGTCGAGCATGTCCTGGGCAAAGGCATTGTTGCCGTCCACGATGGTCGGCTTGATCAGCACCACCAGTTCACGCTTCTGGTTCACGCGCGCCTTGTTGGAAAACAGCGCGCCCAGTACCGGCACGCTGCTGGCACCCGGCAAACCGCTCTGGTCGGCGGTCGACGACTGGCGCATCAACCCGCCAATGGCGACCACGTGGCCATCCTGGCCGCGCACCATGCTGTCCATCTCGGACGTGCTGGACGCGGCCAGCGGCAGTGTCAGCGAGCCGGCCGAGCCGAGGTTGATACCTTTGTTGATCGTGGCCACCTGGCTGACCGAGGGATGCACGTGCAGCAAGATATTGCCTTTTTCATCGATCTGCGGCGTGACGTCAAGCACCACGCCCGAAAAGAACGGCGCCAGCGTCACGCTTGGGGTGCTGGTGCTGGTGCCGGTCAGGTTGGTGTTCTGAGTGGAGGTAACGCCGGTGACGTAGAACTCGTCGGTGCCGATCTTGAGCACCGCCTTCTGGTTGTTCATGGTCGCAATGCGCGGGCTCGACAACACGTGCACCGTGCCCTGCGATTCAAGGAAGGAAATGAGCGTGGCGAAATTATTTGTCTGGAACGCCAGGCCGAACAGCGAACCACTGGCCGCGTCCGCCGCGGCGAGCACCGAGCCGGCGATCGCGCTAATGCCGGCCCCGCCGACCGAGCTGATCGGGCCCTGAGCGCTGCCGTCAGTGGGCAACGGGCGCAAGGCGACGCCCGGCTGCAAAAACCCGCTTGACACGCGCTTCGGGTTACCGTTGCGGTAGGTTGTAAAACCGGCCCAGTTAATGCCCATCTGGAAGCTGTCGTTCAGCTCAACTTCGAGGATTTTCGCTTCCAGAATCACCTGGCGGTTGACCGACAATTGGCTCGCCTTCAGGTAGGCGTCCACGTTGCGCAAGTCGTCGGGCATGCCGCGCACCACGATCACGCCCGACTGCGGGCTGATGACGACGGCACGTCCGCCTTCGGCCGAACCGACAATCGCGTCCAGCGCCGACTTCAGTTCGGTCCAGAATTCACTGCTCGACGTCATCGTCACCGAACTGCTCTCACTGGGGCCGCCGCCGCTGCTGTTGCCGTTCTGGTTATTGTTGCCGTTGTTTTGATTCTGGTTCTGGTTCTGGTTTTGATTCTGGCCACCGCTGCCGCCCGAACTGACCGAAGTCGACGTCACCTTCAGGCTCGAACTGCCCTTGCGGCTGCCGACCAGGTAATTGACCTGGAAGACGCGCGTTTGCATCGTCAGCGGCTTGATCGAAATGCGCGTGCCTTCCATCTTGTAGTCGTAGCCATACATCTCGCGGATGGCGTCGAGCGCTTCGACCATGGTCACATCCTTCAAGTTGGCGGTGATGGTGCCGCTTACTTCCGGATGCACCAGCATGTTGTAGCGCGTGCCTTCCACCAGCGCATTGTAAAACTGCGCCGCCGGTACATTGTTGAAGGCGACATTGAAACGTTCCTCGAGCGCGGCGCGCGCCTTGGGCAGGCGCGTGCTCATGGCGCTGACCGGCGGCAGCAGCGCGTCGGCCACGGCGTCCGGCTGACGCACGGCAGGGCGGCCCGCACGCGGGGCCGACTCGGCCTTCAGTTCGGCCTTGATGGCGTCGAAGGTGGTGCGCTTGGGCGCCGGTTCAGCGCAGCCCGCCAACACCGCGCCGGCACCCAGCAAACATGCGATCAGGGTAGTTTTCTGCATACAATTTTGTCTTTATGGTTGTACCGTGGCGACCCGCTGGGCCGGCCGGAAAAGCGTCAATGTCTCAGTCTTGCCGCCGCGTCGCAGCACCACCTCGGTTGCACCGATAGCGACCAGTACGGCGTCGCCCACGCGCTGGCCTTGGCGCACGGTCTTGCCGTCGATCACGGCCACGCGCCGGCCGCCGGGGCGCAGCGATACCAGGATCGATTGCAGCTGCGGTGCGCGCCGCTCAAGGCGCGGCGCCGTCAGCACGCCGCCGGCAACGCCACCAGGCATTGATGGCGCCAACACCGGCGCCGTCATGGCCGCCGGCGGGCGCGTCGGGTCGGCGCCATCTTGCGCTAATGCAACGAGCGGCAGCAGCGCCACCAAAGCCAGGCTGTGCAACAGTGTCATAGCTTGCGTCATAGCTTGCGTCATAGCTTGCGTCATAGCTTGAGCCATTTCTTGTCCAGGCTGATGGTGTACACCACCAGCGTCAAGGTCGCGGTGGGATAGGTGTCGACCTTCATGGTCGCGCCGCCCCAGAAAATCTGGCCTTGCATGCCTTCGAGCGCCGTCATGTAGGCAACCATGTCGGGGTAGCTGCCTTGCAGCACCAGTTCCACGCCGTGGCGGTGCAGCAATTGCGGCGGCGCGGCCACCTCGCCCGTCTTGGGCGCGACCGTTTGGCCCGCCTTGGGGGCTTCTGCAGCAGGCGCTTCCTCGGGCAAGGTGCGCAGCGACGTCAGGCGCAAGCTGGGGTGCGCGCGCAAGATCCGTTCGAGCAAGCCGGTCATGCGCTCGGGCGGCACCATGCCCTGCTGCATGGCCATCAGCGCGGACGACAGCTTTTGCGCCTCACCCTTCACTTGCTGCAGGCGCAATCGGTCTGCCGCATCCGGGTCCAGCGTGTGCGCGAGCATGGTCTGGGCGATTTCCGCCTCCACGCCGGCAATCTGGTCGCGCTGTTGCGACATGGTCAGCAGCAACGCCTTTTGCTTGGCATAGGTCGGGTTGAGCGAAAAGAAAAACACTGCGCAAATCACCAGTCCCGCCGTGGTGACAAAGACGATGGTGCGTTCGCGCAGCGTGAGGCTGTCGACCTTGCCGCTAATTTTCAGCCAGTATTTTCTCATTTGGGCGTTTCCGCTTTTGGGCTGGCGCCAACCGACTGCAGGCTGAATTTCAGGTAGACGGGCGCTGCCGCCGGCGCAGGCGCGCCGCCCGCCAGCACCAACGGGGCGGGGGTCGGGGCCGGGGCCACTGCCGTCATCGCGAGCGTGGCGAACGCCTTGCCCTTCATCACGCTTTCCTGCGCCAGGCGGCCCATGTATTGCGGCACCAGCGGCGCTTGCAAGGCCTTGCCCTCAATCCCGATCGTGGCGCCGCCGGACGCGACAGTCACGTCCGTCAGCCACAGCCCCTCGATGCGCTGACGGGCAAAGGCGCGAAAGTACGGCGAAAAGCCGACCGTGTCGCCAAAGCCGCCGCGCTGCACGGTGGCCGTGGCGCTTTGCAGCATGGCCAGTTCTGCTTGCGCGGCGACGATCTCGGCGGCGATGGTCGCGCTTTTTTGGCGCGGCGCAAATTGCACTTTTACGTCTGTCAAGCGCTGCTGGCGGGCAGCCAGCAGCGCTTCGGTGCCCGCCGCCTGGGCCGTCAGTGCGCGCGTGCGAAACGCCGCATCGACGGCCAGCAGCGCGCAGGCGCCGCAGATGATGGCCAGCGCCTGCACCATCGTCAAGCTTGAAAAATACTTCTTCTGCTTGCGGAAAATGGGGTTGAACAGATTGATCTGTTGGGTCACAGCACCGTCTCCTCGAGCCGCAGGGCTGCGCCCAGCGTCAAGAAATGGCGCTGCTGCGCCTCGACGGCGGCCAGCTCGGGCGTCTTGGTAAAATCAAACACCGTGGCCAGGTCGAGCGTATCAACCGGCATGTACAGGTTGGACGACAGATAGTCGTGCAGCGACGAATTGGGCAAGGGCGCGAGCAACAGCTTGGACACGGTCACGAAGTGGAACTGGCGGTCGAAGTGGTCGAGCGAGCGCTGCAGCTCGAGCGTAATCTTGTCGAACACCTGGTTGCGGCGGTCGGGATCGAGTTCCTGGACCTGGTCGAGCGTGACTTCGATCCGGCGCGACAAATACAGTTCACCATTGAAGGTGACGGTCAGCAGGCCGCCTTCAGCGTTAAAGTACAGCATGGCAAGGCCGCGCCCTTCCGGCTCCAAAAAAGCGGAAATATTGCGCTGCCCCGCTTCGGGAATGTCAATGACCGACAGCTCCACCTTGGCGGCGGTAAACAGCGCCTGGCGCGTTTCAATCACGGCGTTGCGCGCCGCGACGGCGAACATCTGGTTCACGCGCACGGCGGCGTTTTTGTCGGCGGGAATATCGAGCACGTCGACGGTGGCGTCATCGATATGAAAGTCGAGCATGTCTTTCAGGCGCCAGCGCACGGCCGCCTTCAGTTCGTCCGGCTGGACGTTGGGCGCTTCGACGGCGAGCAGTTGGTAGTCGCGTGCGCCGAGCAGCGTTGACACGCGGTACTGCGACGCGTGCAGGTCGCGCGCGAGCTTGTCGAGGACTTCTGGCGGCGTTGGTTGCTTGACCGAATAAAACGCGGCGACCTCGACTTGCGGCTTGCCGGCCGCAACCCGGGTGACACGGGCGGCGCACATGCCATCGACACCGAAACCGATCGCGAGCAAGCCACTGACTTTCCTTGATTTACTAAAAAAACCCATGCACGCAATCCGTTGATGAATCAATTATGAGGAAGCTGCCCTAGCTCCTTGATTATATTCATAATTCATAGAAGTAAGCCTAAAATTTTCATGTAGGCAACGATTATGAGACACAAGCGGCAAATTAATAGGTCTCGCGTACGTAAATCACCGGCCCCGCCTTGTACACGCCGAAGGTGACGCGCCCGCCGCCGGGCAGAATGAGGCTTTTCGACTTGAGCACGGCACTGCCTTTTCCGGTTGGCACCGGCGACGGCTTGGTCAGCAGCACCCTGCCCGCCCCGCCCGCCATAGGGGTACCGGGCAGTATATGCGTGTCGCCCATGTTGACCGTGCTCAGGGGATCCTTGTGCAAGGTCAGCGTGAACTCCGCTGTGCCCAGCGGCGTGCAGCTGTCGAGCGTGTTGGTGGAGTAGCTGCTGCCGTTCCAGTACTGGGCCGCGATCTTGACGCCAAGGTTCAGCAATTCGGACCCGTAGGCATTATCCACTTCCAAGCGCCCGTAGCGCACCTGCGTGGAGCCCACCAGCGCATGCTGATTGGCTCCGACAGGGACATTGACGGTATCAAGGTTGTAGGTGGCGATGCGCACGCCATCCGGATCGATCGGTGCGACGCCGACCTTCAGCGCTGTGTACGGCGCCACGACGGTGGTGGCGCGCTCCACGATGAACGGGACGACGATGGCAGTGCTGACTCCGTTGGAAAAACTGCCGGTGGGCGAGCTGGGGTTCAGGCAAGGCCCGACCGGGGTCGCCGCGCAGACTGCCAGCGGGCGGCGGGTGCCCCCAGCCGGGTCGTCAATCGCGCCCAGGCCAAGTTGAGTCGGAATATTCAGGCGCGCCAAGGTGTCCGTGTAGTTCACCGTGGTCGCGTTGGCCGCGTTTTGCGCTGTCAATACAAAACTCGGCTTCAGCGCTTCGCCCATGTAAGTGAAGGCGGCGCTGGTGCAGAGCGGGTAGCCGCTGCGGTTAACGATCGTGCCCGCGCTTAATGCGAAGTGGTCAGGAATGAAGCGCCCGAAATACGGCGAAGCGGCGCTGCCGAAATAGCAGCCCAGCTTGCCAGCAGCATTGGCCGTGTTGGGGTCAACCGGCGCCGTCCCGCCGCCCAGCGTGGCGGTGACGCACTCACCCTTGGCGCTGTCGACGGCGGCAAAGCTGCCGTCGTCATACACGCCCCAACTGTTCAGGCCGACGTAACCGACCTCGCTGTACGTAAACGCGTTCCCGCTGGCCACGCCACTGGCATTGGCCACCCCAAAACTGCCGCTAAGCACGCCTTTGGTGTTGCCGGTAAGAACCTTCACCATGTTCTGGTCGAATGACGGCGTGCCGTCATAGCCGGCGGCAGAGCTGGCCTGGATACCGAACTGCGTGCCCGCCTTGATCACCGGCGTAGCAATGAAGCTGACCCCGGCGGCATCCGCGTTGGCATCGGCCGAGGCAAGCGAGAACGCGTCGGGACGCAGCGCGAAATTGTCGGATGAACACGCCGTGACCCCGCTCGATTCAAGCTTGACACGCACCTCGCGCGCCGCACGGCTTGGCGTGAAGGGAATGCTGCGCCGCCCGCCATTGGCCGGAGCGAACGTCAGCGTCACGGGCGGCGCCACCGCGACGGTGCCGCAGGTGGCGGTCTTGTCTGCCACCACCAGCGTAGCGACCACGGTATCGCTCGAACCGGTATTGAGCGCGGCGCCGTTGCGCGCGAGGATATCGAGCGTCACCGTGGCGCCGACGCGCTTGGTAAAAATGGGCGTGCCCGCGCCGGCGCCGGTTTCCACCGCGTCGAAGGTGCAGCCGCCGCCGGCCGCCACCGAACAGCCGCCAACGGTGTAGCTATTGCTCGCGACGGCAGTGTTGGCGCCAGGATTGTTGCCGGCGCGGTCGCGCACGTTGGCCAGGTTTGCCGAAAGATTCAAGCCCACCACGCCGGCCGTGCTGACGTTAGCGACCACCGTATAGGTGGTGCCGCTGCCGCTGACCGAGGCGATCGTCGCCCCGCTGCCCGACAAGGTGAAATTGGCCGCGCTCACGCCCGTCACCGCTTCCGAAAACGTCACGCTCCAGCTGACCTGGCCGGCAGATACCGGATTGGCGGCGCCGCACAGCGCCGGGTTGGCGCACGCGATGGATGCCACGGGCGCGGTATTGTCGATCGTTACGCTGGAACCGTTCGTCACGCTCGTGCGCGAGGTGGCCGCATTGCCCGCGACGTCATTGACGTCGAGCTTGAACGCCACCAGTCCCTCCACGTCGCTGGCCACGACCAGCCGGCTGGCAACCCAGCTGTTGCCCGCGCCGGTGACAGTGGCGCCAGCGCCGTTGATGGTGGCCGTGGGTGTTTGCACGCCGTTCGCGTCGGCGGTGGTGAAGGTCACGCTGATCCGCTCGCCAACCCGGGCAAACAGCGCGCTGACGGCGTTGTTCGAACTGATGCCTACGACTGTGAAGGTGGGCGGCACGCGGTCGATCGTATACACCTGTCCGGTAAAGTTGCCGTTATTAATGCCCGCGCCACCCAGCGCCAGTCCGTTGGGGCCGATGATCGAATCGTTATCGATCACGTTCAATCCCAGCGTCCCGCTGCCCGTATTCGGTGTCCTGAGCACATACACACTGCTACTGGTGATGGTTCCCGACAGTGTGGTGCCACCGACACCATTGGCCGGCAGCGTAAAATCGCTTAGCGTGACGCCGCTGACGGGACGGTCGAACGTGACGGTCCAGGTGACTGGACTGGCGTTGGTCGGGTCCGGCAGGTCGCGCGTGATCGAGAGCACAACGGGGAAAGTATTGTCGACCTTGACCGCACCGGTGAGAATACGTGTGGCGGTAGCGCCGCTAGTGCAGTTCGCATTTGGCTGAATATAGAACGAAATGTCGTACAGGCCATTACTCGCTGGCGCAACATAATTAAATGTAAAGCTGTAATTGCCGTCGGCTGAGACGTCCGTGTTGTCGATGCATGTCATGCTCGTGACTGGCGACGTGTCAATTTGCGTCTTGCGCCAGCGCGCATTGGACAAGGTGACGTACAGCGTGACGCTGATGGTAGCGCCTGGCACCACGGTGACGTTGCCTTGGCCATTGAAGGTCACATTGGTGATGACGGCGCCGGCGCGGGCGCTGCCGGCGCCGGCGCACCCCAGCAACAGCGCCGCCAGCAGCGCCAGCAATGAGCGCCATGCACCGCGCGGTACAAGCCAGGTTGATTGGGCGACCATGGCATTCTCCATTTAATTGAGCTCGGCTTGCACGCGCCGCCGCACATAATCGGCATCCTGACTGGCATTCAGACAGCTGCCGGCGACCGGCTTGTTGCAGGCGACTGCGGTGATGGTCCAGCGATTGGTGGTGTTGCCCACCACGTTAGTGCCCGGGGTGCAGGTGACGGTCACGCTGAAGCTCGCCAGCACGCTGTCGGCCGGCAAGGCAAAGGTCACGGGCGACGGCGCAAAGCAGGCGACCGAACCGGTGGGCGCCTGCAAGCGCAACTGGCGGTACAGGCCCCAGTCGAGGCCGCTGCGCGCAGCCTGGTCGGCGCGTACTCCCAGTACGTCGAGCACGGCGGCGCTCTGCTGGTTGCTGAACACGCCGACAATGGCCGCCGCCAGACCGGCCAGCACCACCAGCAGGAACACGGCGGTCAGCATGCTGACGCCGCGCGCGCGCGCACTGGCCAGCGCAGCGTGAATGGGCAAATGGGTCATGGCGTATTGTCCACGTGAATCTGGTGCTCGAGCGTGAGCTTGGCCGAGGTCTGGCCGGCGATGCCAACATCAATCGTCAGGCCGACCAGACCGCTGCGCTGGTTCGCCAGATTGGCATACACGAAATTGCAGCCCCTGATATTTTCAGCGAGCAGCGCGCTGTTGCCGTCGCTGAAACTCGTCGGCTGGTCTTTCACGATCGTATAGTTCCAATAGCGCGTGAGCTTGCCGGTGGTGCGGTCGCAGCCATAGGTCACGGCCGAGGTGACGACATACGCGCGCTTGGCGGGCGACATCAGGGCCACCCCGCTCGCCGTTTGCGCGGCAAACGGATTGCTGGCCATGGTGATGGTGGCGCCGCTGATAGCGCTGATCACGGCCATATTGCACCCTGCCGCGCTGGCGCAATTGTAGGCATTGGCAGGTTCCTGGCCCTCGCCCAAGTTGTAGACCACGACAAAGTTGCCCACCACCGGCGCATGGCGGTCTGCCGGCAGGACGCCCACCACGTCGAAGCTTGTCTTGAGCGGGTCGTTCCAGTTCAGGTAATTGACGGGGGGCGTAGCGCCGACGACATCGTCTTCGGCCAGGTAGCGCAGACCGGCCGTGGTCTGCAGGAATTCCAAAAACACGGGTCCGGCCGCCGGCCCGGTCACGCGCACCGAATTGGGCAATGCCAGACGCAGGTCGCGCGTGATGCGGCGCAGCGCGAGGTCGGCCACGTCGGTGGCGGCGGCGCGCGCGACCGAGTCGGTGTAGCTTTGCACCGGCAGCCGGATGAACACCGCCACCACGGCGCCGATAATGCCGGTGATCACGATCACGGCGATCATCTCGACCATGGTCACGCCGCGCTGGCGATACAGGTTGGAAAAGAGGTTCATGGCGTGCTGTTCGGTGCGTAGCGGGTGCGATAGCGGTCGAGCACGATTTGCTCGCCATTGCCGTATTTGACGGCCACCGTAATGCGCAGCAAGTTGGTATCGGCCGTGCCGCTGCCGGCGATCTGGGTGACGCCGGCCGGGCCCAGCGTAGCGTCGGCCTTGATGGTGACCAAGGCCGTGTATTGGTTGTTGAATTTTGCGTTGCCCAGCACGTCGGTGATCTTGCCGGTACTGTCGCCGGCGGTGAACGAGGTGGCCACGCCAAAGGTGCTCACATAGTCATTGATGTTGAAGTAAGGGCGCGCCGTGCCCGCGCTCACGCCGACCGTTTCGGCCACGGTGCAGCCGGCGCCGGGGGCCGCGCTGGTGGCCGTTTCGGCGCCGGCGTCGTCCGGATGGCAAAACGTCATGTGCCCGAGGCTCACTTCTTCGACCAGCGCTTCGGCGATCAGCATGGCTTGCTTGCGCTGCAGCGGGTCGGCGCTGTGTCCGGTGGTGTAGGCCAGCACCGACGTCACGCCGGCGACGGCCACGCTGATGATGACGATGAAAACAATCAGCTCGATCATCGACAGGCCGCGCTCGGCCGGGGACCGATTGCTAGTGCACATAACCGGTCTCCATTTCAATGGTGATGGTGCGAACCGAGGTGTCGGCCGTGACGGTAAAGGCACGCGTTGTAAACAACGAGACTGCTGTGGGCGGCACGTCGGTCGCAAGAAAAGGCTTGCCCAGCGCGTCGAAATAGAACAAGGCCAGCGGCGTGATCCTCACCTGCGAGGGCGGCGCCTCACAGGCCCAGGCCGTGTCAGCGCAGGCCAGCTTGTTGGCGGCGCTGTTGCTATTGGTGCCTCCAGGCGCGAGCACGCGATTGCCGCTTGTGCAACCGCTGTCGTAACACAGCGCGATACCGTTTGCCTGCACTCGCGCGTAGACATAACGGTTTTGTGCGACTGCCACTTTCTGTGCATAGCGCAGCAGCGCGGCGCTTTGATCGGCGAAAGCGACCGAGTCGAAGCTGGCGCGGCCTATAAAACGGGTGGCGGCAAAGGAACCGAGGATGCCGACGATGATGATCACCGCAATCAGTTCGACCAGCGTAAAGCCGCGCTGGGCAGCCATGCTCGGCAGGTAAGGCACACGTCGCGTGATCGTCATCGGTAACACCTGTTGACTGCTTTCAATTTGCAAAGCAAAACAGGCCAATTACTTGGCCTGTTTTTGTTAGCGGACTCACGACCCGCTGGCCGGGCGATCAGTTGCAGTTTGCAGGGATCAGCTCGTCCGACTTGTACGAAGGTGCGACAGCGGTAGGCTGGGAGGTGCCGTTATCGGTCTGGCTACCTTCGATATAGGTGAAGCGGCACTTGGGGTGCGCCGAATCGGCAGCAACAGTCAGATTGTTTTTCGATGCCACTGGTGTGGTCAAAGCCGTGTCAAGCGTTGTCAGATCATAATCCTGGGAAGACAAGCCCGAAGCGATGATGATGCCGCTGTTGGTGCCGACAACAGTCGCGGCGTTGGCCAAGCCATCACCGCCAACGTCAGGGTAGCCGGCCAGCATGACGATCGTCTTGCCTTCGCCGATGACTGTCGTGCCCGGTTGGGAGCCGCTTGGCGAGCCGCAGGTGGCGCATGCCAGCTGCCCGCCGCTGACCAGCCACTGTGCGTGGGCACTGGCCGAAGCCGCCTTGACGGCGCCCAGCGCAGCTTGCATTTTAGCCAGGCGCGCCTGACCGGACATGTCGAACATGCGCGGCAGTGCGGTAGCGGCCAGGATGCCGAGGATGACGATCACGACGATCAGCTCGATGAGGGTAAAGCCGGCCTGGGCCTGCTTGCGAATCATTTGGGTGGTTTTCATTGTTTAGCTCCTACGACACTTGGTTATTTAGGCAAAATTGCTTGCTTGCTGAGACTACTGGGAATGCGATTCAACACCACTCCCTCTATCGTCGTGCTATTTGACGTCTCGGCAGGTTTTGGGCCGTTTGCGCCATCCAGGTCTCTCAGGACGTCGATTTTGAATTCGAACTGCCTTGGATCTGAGACCTGGAAAGTTGCACCAGTCCTTGCAATATACACGAGGAGTAATTTTTTTCGATTGAAATACCAGTTCCCACGGGAAATTTTTTCTTTTTGTGGCGTATTGAACTCACCAAGGTAATTTGCTGGCTTTTGTGCCAACAGATCCATCGGGTTAATACTTGTCAGTTTGCTCAGTTGGTCCTGTTTCCCCTGCGCCACCAGTTGTCCCGCCTTCATCGACAGCGCGCTGCGCAGGACGCCGACGACACTCTCCATAGCCACCCTGTCCGCCTCTTCCTGGTACAGCTGGATGCGCGATAGCAGCACGCCGGCGAGCACGCCGATGATGGCCACCGTGACGGCCAGTTCGAACAGGGAAAAACCGCGCTCTCGATGGTTCATGTGTTCATGCGTTATTTGCTCATTTGTTCATCGCCGCCTTGCCCAGATCCCAGATCGGCAGGAAGATACCCAGCGCCAGAATGGTGACCATGATGCCCAGGAAGACGATCAAAATCGGTTCGATCTGCGCGCCCAGCGTTTTCAGTTCATAGTCGACTTCGCGCTCGTACATCTGGGCGATTTCGTCCATCAGTTCGTCGAGCGAACCGGTTTCCTCGCCCACCGCGATCATCTGCAGCACGATGGGCGTAAACACCCCGGCCGCCTTGGCCGTGCGCAGGATGCTCTCGCCGCGCTCGACGCCGTCGCGCATCTGTTCGATGCGCGCGCACAAATAGGCGTTGTCGACCGTCTGCGACACCGTCGTCAAGCCCTGCACGATGGGCACGCCGCTGCGGGAAGCGAGCGCAAAGCTGCGCGCGAAGCGCGACATCGTCCCCTTCAGGATGATCTTGCCGGCGATCGGCAGCTTGAGCTTGCGCCGGTCCCATTCGTAGCGGCCTTTTTCCGTGTTCACCCAGCTGCGCGTGATGAACCAGATGACCCCGACCATGCCCAAAATGAGCGGCCAGTACGTGACGGTGAACTTGGAAAAGCCCACCAGCAGGCGCGTGACCAGCGGCAGCTCGGTGTGAAAGCTGTCGAACACTTTCTGGAACTGGGGGATGACGAACACGTTAACCACGGCGATGGCGCCGATCATGGCGATCACGACGAACATCGGGTAGCGCAGCGCCGCCTTGACGCGCTGGCGCATTTCGCGGTCGAACTCCAAGTGGTCGAACAGGCGCAGGAACACGTCTTCAAGGCGGCCCGTCATCTCGCCCACGCGCACCATGCTGAGGTAAAAATTATCGAAAATTTCCGGATGGCGGCGCATGGCCGACGACAGTTCGCGCCCCGAGTCGAGCGACTCGCGCAGGTCGCCGATCACGCGCGCGAAGGACTTGCTGGTGCATGACTCCTGCAGGCCGGTCAGCCCGCGCATGATCGGCACGCCCGATTTGAGCAGCGTATAGAGCTGGCGGCTGAACATTTGCACGTCCATCGAGGTGACCTTGCGCTCCATGAAGGCGGCCACCACGCCTTCCTTGTTGGCGGCCACCACGGGCTTTTTGGCCTCGACGATTTCCACCGGCGTGACCCCGGTGGTAAATAGCTGGTTGGCCACGGCGCTGGTGTCGGCGCCCTCCAGCACGCCCTGCATCATCTCGCCGCGCGTGTTGCGTCCCTTGTAGGCGAAGTACGGCACGTCAATCCTCTAACTGGTTACTGATGCGCATACCTTCCGACACAGTCGTGCGACCTTGCACGATCAGCGCCACCGCATGGCGGCGCAGCGTTTCGCCCTTCATTTCGGCGTGCGCGGCGCGCAAAAAGTGCGCCGGGTCCGGGTTGTTGGCCGCGTCCACCACTTCCTTCGTCATCTCAAGCAATTCGTACACGCCGGTCCGGCCGCGGTAGCCCATGCCGTTGCAATGCGAGCAGCCCTTGCCGGCGAAATAGCTGATGGTGTCGACCCTGTCGCCCAGTTCCGACTTGAGGAACTGGCGTTCGGCCGGCAGCAGTTCGTAGGGCGCGGTGCAACTCTCGCAGATCTTGCGCACCAGGCGCTGCGCCAGCACCGCCTGCAGCGCGCTGCCCACCATGTAGCGCGGCACGCCCATGTCCATCAGCCGCAGCGGCGTGCTGGCCGCGTCGTTGGTGTGCAAGGTAGAGAGCACCAAGTGACCCGTCATCGCGGCGCGCAGGCCGATCTGCGCGGTTTCCTGGTCGCGCATCTCGCCCACCAGCACAATGTCCGGGTCTTGCCGCAGCGCCGAGCGCAGCACGCGCGCGAACGTCAGCTCGATCTTGTCGTTGACCTGCACCTGGTTGATGCCGGCCAGCCGGTATTCGACCGGGTCTTCCACGGTAATCAACTTTTTTTCCGTGGAGTTCAGTTCGGCCAGCGCCGAATACAGCGTGGTGGTCTTGCCGCTACCGGTGGGCCCCGTTACCAGCACCAGGCCGTTGGGGCGCTGCACGATGTCGCGAAAGCGCTCCACCAGCTTCATGGGCATGCCGATGGCGTCCAGGCGCAAGGTGGTGCCGCCCTGGTTCAACAGCCGCATGACCACCGATTCGCCGTACTGGGTCGGCATGGTGGAAATCCGCACGTCGATGCGCTGCTGCTTGACCTTGATGGCAAAGCGGCCGTCTTGCGGCAAGCGTTTTTCGGAAATGTCCAGGTCCGACATCAGTTTCAGGCGCAGCGCCAGCGGGGTGGCGATCTTGATGTCAGCCTCGGTCTGCAGGTGCAGCACGCCGTCGATGCGAAAGCGGATGTGCAAGCGCGCCTCTTGCGGCTCGATGTGGATGTCGGAGGCGCGCACTTGCGTGGCGTCGTCGAACACGGACTGCAGCAGCTTGACGATGGGCGCCTCTTCCAGGCCCGGATTGGTGGCCATGGCGCCAAAGTCGACCAGCGAGTCGCCCAGGTCTTGTTCCAGCTCGCGCGCAAAATCGGTGATTTCGTCGGTGCGCCGGTAAATGCGGTCGATCGCGGCCAGCACTTCGGTTTCGTTGACGACGGCCAGCTCGATGTTGCGCTTGACCAGGCGCGTGATTTCGTCGTACGCGAACAGGTCGGTCGGATCGGCCAGGCCGACCAGCAGCGCGCCGCGCCGGTCTTCCAGCGCCAGCGCGCGGAACCGGCGCGCCTGCGTTTCGGGCAGCAGGCGGACGATATCCGGATTGGTATTGTAGAACTTGAGGTTGATGTACGGGATGTCGAGCTGCTTGGCCAGCGCGCCGGAGATCTGTTCCTCGGTGACGTAGCCGCTCTCGACGAACACGCGGCCGAGCTTGCGGCCGGTGCGCTTCTGGTCTTGCAGCGCAAGGCCGAGTTGATCTTCGGACAAGAGCTTTTGTTGAACAAGGATTTCGCCTAGTCGGACTTTTTCTGGTCTTGCCATGGGCTTACCCTCGCGTTATGCATGTTGCGAACCATTCTATGCCAGAAACGAATAAATTTTGTCATAAGGAATGATTTTGTGTGTCGGGCGTGCCCAGGCATTGTGAAACCGCGACACTATCGCTTATTCAACAGGCAAGGCGATCATCGGCTAGAATTAAAAAGAACAGCATCAAACAACGCAAGCTCACCCCCACATCGTCCTCGCGAACGCGGGGACCCATAGAACGGCTGGACAGAGCAAATGTTCCTTGGGTCCCCGTGTTCGCAAGGACGACGTAGGGGGCGCTCACACCTCGGAACTTATATGCCCCCCTCCCCCCGCCGTCGCATCTACCTCATGCGCCACGGCAGCGTCACCTACTTCGACGCCGCCGGCAAACCCGTCCTCCCCGAACTGGTTCCCTTGAATGAACTGGGCCGCGCCCAGGCCAGCGCCGCCGGCCGCCTCTTCGCCGAGCACCAGGTCAGCTTCGACCGCGTGATCGTCTCCGGCCTGCCGCGCACGGTGGAAACTGCCAAGCGCGTGCTGGCGGAAACGGGCCAGCACATCCCCCTCGAAACCTGGCCCGAGCTCGAAGAAATCCGCGGCGGTCGCCTCTCCACCATCCTTGATGCCGACCTGAAAGCCGCCTTTACCGGCGCCTTTGAAGGCATGGTCGGCGAAGACAAGCGCTTTCTGGGCGGCGAATCGGTCGGCGAACTGATGGACCGCATCCATCCCGCCGTCACGCGCTTGCGGGCCGATTCCGGCTGGGACACGGTGCTGCTGGTACTGCACGGCGGCGTCAACTGTGCGATCCTGTCGCTGGCACTGACGGGCCAGCGCATGTTTTTGGGCGCGCTGGCGCAAACGGCCGGCTGCATCAACGCGCTCGACGTGGGCGAAGCCGACGCCGACTGGGTGCTGCGCTTCATGAATTACGCGCCGCCTGCCCCGCTGCAAGGCGACACCCGCAGCACAACGATGGAACAGTTATACGAGCAATACCGCAAATCGCGCTGAAGGCCGCCACAAATAAATAGTACGGGCGTGCTTTTCATCGGCTAGAATAAGGCTACCAATTCCAGGGAGACGCTTGTGTTCGAAGAAATGATGGGGACCAAACCGGTATCGGAGCGCCAGCGCTTCGACGTGGACGCGCTCGACGCGTACATGCGCCAGCACGTGGAGGGTTATCCGGGCGGCCCGGCAAGGGCGATAAGTGTGGAGCAGTTCAAGGGCGGCCAGTCCAACCCGACCTTCAAAATTACGGCAGGCGGCCAGCATTACGTGCTGCGCACCAAGCCCGGCCCGGCCGCCAAGCTGTTGCCCTCGGCCCACGCCATCGACCGCGAGTTCAAGGTCATGGACGCGCTCAACAAGGCTGGCTTTCCCGCTCCGCGCCAATACGCGCTCTGCCTGGATGAAACAGTCATCGGGCGCGCCTTTTACGTGATGGAATTCATCGACGGGCGCGTGCTGTGGGACCAATCGCTGCCCGGCATGACGCCGGCCGAGCGCGCTGCCATCTATGATGAAATGAACCGCGTGATCGCCCGGCTGCACACCACCGACTACCAGGCCATCGGCCTGGGCGACTTTGGCAAACCCGGCAATTATTTCTCGCGCCAGATCGAACGCTGGACGCGCCAGTACCAGGCCTCGGCCACGGAAACCATCGACGCGATGGACCAGTTGATTGCCTGGCTGCCCCAGCATATTCCAGCGGGCGACGACACGGCTATCGTGCACGGGGACTTTCGCCTCGACAACATGATCTTCCACCCCACCGAGCCCCGCATTCTCGCCGTGCTGGACTGGGAATTGTCGACGCTGGGCCATCCGGCGGCCGATTTTTCTTACCATTGCATGAGCTGGCATATCGCGCCCGGCCAGTTCCGCGGCATTGCCGGGCTGGACCTGAAGGAAATGGGCATTCCCAGTCAGGAAGAATACATCGCCTCGTATTGCGCGCGCACCGGCAAGACGATCCGCATCGAAGACTTCAATTTCTACCTGGCTTATAACATGTTCCGGCTGGCCGGCATCATGCAGGGCATCATGAAACGCTATGTCGACGGCACCGCCTCCAGCGCCCAGGCGCTTGAGAACGGCAAGGCCGCGCGGCCGATGGCCGAACTGGGCTGGACATACGCGCAGCGCGCAATCTCACTTTCCAAGGATTAAGCATGAACTTCGACTATTCCGACCGCTGCAAGGAGCTCCAAAGCCGTCTGCTGGCCTTCATGGACGAACACATCTATCCGAACGAAAAGATGTTTAAACAGGAAGTTGATCACAATGGCATTACCAAGGGTAATCGCTGGATCCCCACCGAGCTGATCGAACGCCTCAAACCATTGGCGCGCGAACAAGGCTTGTGGAATCTGTTCCTGCCCAAGTCGGCGCGCGCGCCGGAAGGCTTGTCCAACCTTGACTATGCGCCGCTGTGCGAAATCATGGGCCGCGTGGTGTGGGCGCCGGAAGTATTCAATTGCGCCGCGCCCGATACGGGCAATATGGAAACCATCGAGCGCTTCGGTACCGAAGAGCACAAGCAGCAGTGGCTCGAACCCTTGCTGCGCGGCGAAATGCGCTCGGCCTTTGCGATGACCGAGCCGGGCGTTGCCTCGTCCGACGCCACCAATATCGAGACGCGCATCGAGCGCGATGGCGACGACTACGTCATCAACGGCACCAAGTGGTGGATTTCCGGCGCGGGCGACCCGCGCTGCAAGATTTTTATCGTGATGGGCAAGACCGACCCAAACGCGGCGCGCCATGCGCAGCAATCGATGATCCTGTGCGCGGCCGACACGCCGGGCATCACCATCGTGCGCCCGCTGCCCGTGTTCGGCTACGACGACGCCCCGCACGGGCATTGCGAAATCACCTTTGAGAATGTGCGGGTGCCGGCCTCGAACCTGCTGCTGGGCGAAGGGCGCGGTTTTGAAATCGCGCAGGGGCGCCTGGGGCCTGGCCGGATTCACCATTGCATGCGCGCCATTGGCGTGGCCGAGCGCGCGCTGGAATTGATGTGCGTGCGTCTGGGCAGCCGGGTCGCGTTTGGCAAAAAGATTTCGGACCAGAGCATCTGGCGCGAGCGCATCGCCGAGTCGCGCATCCAGATTGACACGGCGCGCTTGCTCACGCTCAAGACGGCTTCGCTGATGGATACCGTAGGCAACAAACACGCGCAAGCCGAGATCGCCATGATCAAGGTGCTGGCGCCGAATGTGGCGCAGCAGGTGCTGGACTGGGCGATCCAGGCGCATGGGGCCGCTGGCGTGTCGGACGAATTCCCGCTCGCTTACCAGTGGGCAGGCAATCGCACGCTGCGCCTGGCCGACGGTCCGGACGAGGTGCATCGCAATGCGATTGCCAAGCTGGAACTGGCCAAGCATATCAAGCTTGGCGAAAGTTTGGCGTTGCCGGTGACGCGGTCGTAGAGCGCAAGGCGCGGGCGGCGCTTGGCACAATGCGCCCTACCGTGCACGAGATGCCACGGTTGTCATGACATATGTCGGGGTGGCAAACTGTAGGGCGGAAAAGCGCACAGCGCGCATTCCGCCAAGCGCCGCCTGCCCCTGCGCACCACAGCGCTTTCGTAAAGTACTACCAAGAAAGCTTGCTCTCGGCTACCATCAGGCATATGGTGCCGCTTCCGCGGCGCCGTGATGCGGCGGAGGCAGTACCGGTGCACTTAAAGCGACGTCATACCCAACCTTCGATCCGCTCCAAGACGGCCAAGCTGGTGCTTGCCGGCCTGGTGCCGTCCTTGATCGGCTTTGGCACCCTCGCCTTCGACTCGTTCCAGCGCGAACGGGCCAACCTGCTGCACGAAGCCGAGCGCATCGCGCAAGCCTTGCGCAGCGAACTCGAACGCGAGCTCGATACAACCGAGATCGCCGGGCGCGCGCTGGCAACTTCGCCCAGTCTGCAAACGGGCCAGCTCGATGCCTTCCGCGCCCATGCCCGCGCCATGCTCGATGCAGGCTTGCCGGCCAACGCTTTTGTGCTCAGCGACACCACCGGCCGGCCGCTGGCGCATACCGGCTTCGACCCTGGTGCCACCCTGCCGCCCAACCCGAACGCGGCCTCGATCGTGCGCGCCGCCGCCAGCGGCCTGGTCGCAACGTCCAACCTTGCCCACCTCGGGCCCGGCCAGCAATGGCTGCTCTCGATCGAAATACCGGTGCGCGTCGACGGCGCGGTGCGCTACGTGCTCTCGGCTCACATCGCGCCGGCGCGCCTGGGCACGCTGCTGCCCGCGCTGCACTTGCCCGCGCAGTGGTCGGCCGCCGTCTATGACGGCGCCAACGTCACCATCACGAACACCAGCACAAGCGCCGTCGGCGCGCCCGAGCATATCGGCACGCGGGCCAAACCGGCCCTGGCCGCCGCGCTGGCCAACGCCGATGCGGGCACGCTGGAACTGACCGCGCGCGATGGCCTGCCCGTGTTTTTGGTCTACACGCGCCTGCCGCAGCGGGGCTGGGTGGCGGCGATCGACGTGCCGCGCGCCGCCGCCAACGAAACGCTCAGAAATTCGCTGGCCAGCGTATTTCTGAGCGTTGGTGCGCTGCTGGTGATCGGCTTTGCCATGGCCTGGCGCATGGGTGCACGCATCGGGCGCTCGATGCGGGCGCTGAGGGAACCTGCCATCGCGCTCGGTCGCGGCGAACCGGTGCTCATTCCCGAGTTGGACATCCGCGAAGCGGCCGAAGTCGGTTCCGCGCTGCGCCACGTGGAGCAGGAACTGCTGCGCTTTCGCGCCGGGCTCGAAGACGGGGTGCGCGAGCGGACCGAGGAACTGGAAAACGCCAATGCGCTGATCGCCAACGTGTATGCGACGGCGCCCGCCGGCTTGGCCATGCTCGACACCGACCTGCGGGTGGTGATGGTCAACGACTACCTGGCCGCGATCAATAACCTTCCCGTGGCCGACCATATCGGCAAGACGCTGCCCGAACTGCTCGGCGAGCAGGGCGTGGAATACGAAAAGGCTTACCGCACGGTGCGCGACACCGAGACGGCGCTGCTGGCAATCGAGTCCCACGGTCAAGTGCCGTCCGAGCCGGGCGTCGAGCACCACTGGATCGTGAGCTACCATCCAATCTTTAACAAGGACCACAAGCTGGTGGGCGTGTCGGGCCTGGTGGTCGATGTGAGCGAACGAAAGCAGCTCTCCGACAAGCTGCGCGACGTCAGCGAGCAATTCCACGTGCTCTACGAAATGTCGGGCGACGCCCACATGCTGCTCACGCTCAACGATGGCTACGTGGGCGGCAACCGCGCCGCCGCCGTGCTGTTCGGCTGTACCGACGTGGTGCAGCTGATGACGCTCTCGCCGGCGGCCACCTCGCCCGAATTCCAGCCCGACGGGCGCCGCTCGGACGAGAAGGCCGAGCAGTTCATCCGCTACGCCCTCGAGCGCGGCAGCCACCAGTTCGAGTGGCTGCACCAGCGCATCGACGGTTCGCTGTTTCATGCCGATATCCTGCTTACCAGCCTGAACGCGGGCGGCAAGGGCGTGATCCAGGCCACGGTACGGGACATCAGCGAGCGCATCGCCGGCGAAGCGCGTTTGCAGTCCCTTAACGAGCAGCTGGCGCACGCGCTGGACCGGGCCGAAAGGGCCAGCAGCGCGAAAAGTGAATTCTTGGCCAACATGAGTCACGAGATTCGCACCCCGATGAACGCCATCATGGGTCTGGCGCGCCTGCTCGAAGAGTCGCCGCTGGCGCGCCGCGAGCGCAGCTATGTGGCCAAGATCAAGATGTCGACCCGCTCGCTGCTGGGCATCCTGAACGATGTACTCGATTTTTCCAAGATCGAGGCTGGCCAGCTGATGCTCGAATACACCTCGTTCCGGCTCGACCAGGTACTTGACAGCATTTCCGTGCTGCTAGCCCCGAGCGCCGCCAACAAGGGCCTGGAACTGGTGTTCGCCGTGGCGCCGGACGTGCCCCTGCAGTTGACGGGCGACCCAATGCGGCTCGAGCAGGTGCTGCTCAACCTGGTCAGCAACGCCATCAAGTTTACCGGACAGGGCGAGGTGGTGTTGACGATCCGCGCCGCCGGCGCCGTGGCCGACGACCATATCACGCTCGCCTTTTCGGTGCGCGACACCGGCATCGGGATTGCGAGCGAACACCAGGGGCACATGTTCGCCGCTTTTTCCCAGGCCGACAGCTCGACCAGCCGCAAATACGGCGGCACCGGCCTGGGTTTGGCCATCTGCCGCCGCCTGGTTGCCCTGATGGGCGGGGTCATCGGCGTTACCAGCGAACCTGGCAAGGGCGCCGAGTTCTTTTTCGAGTCGACTTTCGGCGCGCCGGTCGGGGCGCCCTTGGCCGCCCTGCCGGACCTGCCCGGCCTGGCCGAACGCTGGCTGCTGGTGGTTGACGACAACGCCAGCGCGCGCGCGGCGCTCGCGGCCCAGTGCACCGCCTTCGGCTGGCATGTCGACACCGCCGCCGACGGCCACCAGGCGCTCGCGATGCTGCGCGCGGCCAATGGGCCGCAGCGGCACTACGACTTCATGCTGATTGACGCGGCCATGCCGGAACTGGACGGCATTTCAGTGCTGACCCATGCGCGCGCCGAGCGCGGCGTGGAACTGCCGCGCACCGCGCTGATGGTGGCCGAGCCCACGCGCGAACAGCTGGCGATGCTGTCGGAAGACTTGAAACTGGACGCCACGCTGTTCAAGCCGGTTACCCGCGAAGCGCTGATCGCGGCTCTGGTCGAACTGCACACCGGCCGGGCGCAGGGGGCGCCCGGCCAGGCGCAGGCGCTGGCCGGACGCCTGGCCGGCATCTACGTGCTGCTGGTCGAAGACAACCAGCTCAACCAGGAAGTGGCCAACTACCTGCTGCTGCACGCCGGCGCGGCGGTCGATATTGCGGGCGATGGCCGGGTCGCAGTGGAGATGCTCAGCGCCACGCCCACCCGCTATGATGCGGTGCTGATGGATATCCAGATGCCGGTGATGAACGGCTACGAGGCGACCGAGGCGATCCGCAAGATGGGCATGGCCGACCTGCCGATCATTGCCATGACGGCCAACGTGATGGAAGACGACCGCGCGCGTGCCATGCAGGCCGGCATGAACGCGCACATCTCCAAGCCGATCGACGTCGACAGCTTGATCGAGACGGTGGTGCGGGTGACCGGCGGCGCTCCCGAGGCACCGGGCGCACCGGTGCGCACCGGCTACCACGGCACCGACCATGCCACGCCGCTGCCGGCCAGCATTCCGGGCATCGATCTGCGCTCCACGCTGCCCCGTTTCGGCGGCAACTTTGGCAATTTTGTCACCTTGTTCAAGCGATTCGAGCGTTCCCAGGGCGGCACGCTGGCCGAGGTGCGCCAGCTGCTGCGCGCGGGCGAGCGTGAAGCGCCGGTCGCGCTGGTGCACCGGCTGCGCGGTGTGGCTGCCAACCTTGGCGCGGCCGACTTTGCGGCCTTGGCGCTCGACTTTGAACACGCACTGCGCAGCGGCGGCATGGCCGACCTGATCGAGCGGCTCGATGTGCTCGACGGCGAATTGGCCAGGCTGATGGCGGCCGCGCGCCAGCTCGACATGCCGCGCGGCGTTGAAACGGCCGCGCCGAAGGGCGATGGGCGCGCGCTGCACAGCAGACTGGCGGATCTGCTCGGATTACTTCAAAATAGCGACCTGAAGGCCATGGCCGAGTTTGAAGCGCTGCGCGCCGAGTTGGCCGCCGTGACCGCGCCGGACGAGATGGCGTCCTTGGCAGAGTCGGTCGCCACACTGGCCTTCCCCGGCGCGGCGGAGCAGATCCGGGAACTAATGAATAGAAAAGGTACGCCATGAGCTGGAACGATATCGCACAAAAGGGGCGCGTCCTGATCGTGGACGACGCGATGGAAAACATCCAGATTCTGCACCATGCGCTGCAAGATGAGTACGATGTGCTGTTTGCCATGGACGGCGCCAAGGCGCTGCTTATCGCCCAGAACCAGTTGCCCGACCTGATCTTGCTTGACGCCGTGATGCCCGACATGGACGGCTACGCGGTGTGCGCGGCGCTGCGCGCGTCGGCCGTCACGCGCGACATTCCCATCATTTTCGTCACCGCCCTCAAGACCCCCGAAGACGAAACACGCGCGCTCGACGCCGGCGCGGCGGACTTCATCAGCAAACCGGTCAACGCGGCGGTGGTGCGCGCACGCGTGCGCACCCAGCTCACCGTCAAGCGCCAGAGCGACGTACTGCGCGCACTGACGCTCACCGACGGCCTGACGGGCGTATCGAACCGGCGCGCCTTTGATGAAAAGCTGCAGGGCGAATGGCGCCGCTGCGCGCGCGCGCGCATGTCGATTGCCTTGATTTTGGTTGACATCGACCATTTCAAGCTGTTCAACGACCACTACGGCCACCAGGCCGGCGACGCCTGCCTGCAGCAGGTGGGCGCGGCCATGCGGCGCGCGGCGATGCGCCCGCAAGACATGGTGGCGCGCTACGGTGGCGAAGAGTTTGCCGTCTTGCTGCCGCAGGAAGACCTGGCCGGCGCTGAAGCGGTGGCGCGCAGGGTGCTCGAGGAAATCGCCGCACTGAACATCGCCCATGAACATTCGTCGGGCTGCCGGCAACTGACGGTCAGCATGGGCGTGGCAAGCGAGATGCCGAGCGAACTGACTGATCCGGGCCAACTGATCAAGGCGGCTGACGCGCTGCTGTACGAAGCCAAGGCGCGGGGGCGCAACCGCTATCTGACGGGCGCCAAGGGCTGAAGAAGTGTGCGCGTCTGCCTGCGCCTCTTTATGTCTTCCTGCCTGGCTGCCTGCAACGCAGGCACGTCCGGAACCAGCCATGCATATGCAAGCTTAGCTTGTATTTCGACTGAGTAATTTCGCCGCCTGCTCCCGAAAAAGAGCGTTTCGTCGCAAATTGCGCCCGCTACCTCTTGTGTTTACGTACCATCCAAATTGACAACACTTCAATCCCTGGAAGGCGCTAACCCATGACAACAGACCTGAACAAGCCGCTCGCGCCCGTCGCCGGCACCGAGCGCATCGCCGCGCTCGACGTCGTGCGCGGCTTCGCGCTGATTGGCATCCTCTTGATGAACATCGAGTTTTTCAACCGCGCCACCACCGACATCGGCAGCGGCATGCAGCAAGGCTTGTCGGGCGCTAACTTGTGGTTCAGCTACTTTGTCCAGTATTTCGTCGTCGGCAAGTTCTGGACCATGTTCTCGCTGCTGTTCGGCATGGGCTTTGGCGTGATGCTGATGCGGGCCGAAACGGCGCAGCGCAACTTCATCGTTCCCTATCTGCGCCGGATCGCCGCGTTGGCCACCTTTGGCGCGCTGCACCATATTTTTCTGTGGAGCGGCGACATCCTGTTCAGCTATGCGGTGGCGGCCAGCGCCCTGTTGATCGTGCTGTACGGGCGCGCGCTGTTCATTTTCCTCAGCATCCCCGTATTGATCGGCGTGGGTTTTATCCCCGGCCTGGACTGGGCTTACGGCGTTGCTGGCGGTGTTGCCTTCTTCGGTTTTACGGCCTGGCTTCTGCGCAGCCCGGACCAGATTCGCATGTTTGGCAAGAACGTACCGATTTTTAAGATCGTCGTCGGCCTGATCATGGTCGTCTCGGTCGCGGCCCTCTTGGTCGGCTTGCTGGTTCCATCGTTGCCGCGCGAAGCCAAATTTGGCCTGTCGATCTCCGGCTTCGCCTTCCTGGTGCTGGGCATCTTGATGGCACGCTTTCACAACCCCGTCCAAGCGCGTCCATGGCGCATCGGCGTCGGCGTGTACGCATTCAGCTTTTTCATGATGGCGGCAATCGGCGCGACCCAGTATTACTTTCCCAACCCGGACGACGCAGTGATTGCCAAAATGAGCGCGGCGGGGACCGCGCCCGTCGCTGCTCCGGCAGCTGCCACCACCGTGTCCACGCCAGCTCCCGCCGTCAAAGGCGCCGTCAAAGGCGCCGTCGCCGCCAAAAAGCCGCAAACTGACGCCGAGCGCATTGCCGAGCGGCGCCAGAAGCGAGACGAACGCCTGGCCGAGCGCAAGACCAAGATGGACACCGAAATCAAGGTACTGACCAAGGGCAGCTGGGCTGACGGCGTCAAGATGCGCGCCGCGCAGTTTGTCGAGCACGCACCCAACGAAGTCGGTTTCGCCACCGTGCTGATCGGCATGTTCCTGCTGGGCCTGTGGTTTGTCCGCTCGGGCGTGATGGCCAATACCCGCGCGCACCTGCCGCTGTTTCGCAATCTGGCGCTGTTTGCGCTGCCGTTCGGCGTGGGCCTGGGCCTGATCGGTTCGCAAATTACCACCCACGCCACGCCCGGTACGCCGAACGGTTACCAGTTTGCCTCTGGCCTGCTGATGCTGGGCAACCTGCCAGCCTGCCTGGGCTATGTCAGCGTGATTGTGCTCATGCTCAACAGCGGCCTGTTCGCCGGCATCAAGGTGCTCGCCCCGTTTGGCCGCATGGCCTTGACCAATTACCTGACCCACAGCCTGGTCTTTTCGACGCTCTTCTACGGTTATGGACTTGGCCTGTTCGGCCTCGAACGCATCGGCCAGCTGGGCTGTGTGATCGCCATGGTGGTGGTGCAAGTGCCGCTGAGCCACCTGTGGCTCAAGCACTTCCGCTACGGTCCGATGGAGTGGCTGTGGCGCGCGATCACCTACTGGCAAATCCCTGCCATGCGCGTCAGGCCGGCCAGCAGCCAAGGCCCCGCGCTTCAGGTGGCCTGATTCAAACTGGGGCGGACCGGCTGGTCCGCCCTCTTGCCTTGCCGATTAAAAACGCGCCGCGCCGCAAAATCATTTGCTGTGCGGCGCTGTCATTACGTACTATGCAAGCTCATAAAAATATACGCAAAGGGGCAACCTTGGCCACATCTGTCGACACCCACCCGTCCATGCTGCTGGCCCCGCTGGAACGCGGCGAGCGCATTGCCGCACTGGACGTCGTGCGCGGGTTTGCCCTGATCGGCATTTTGCTGATGAACATAGAATTTTTCAACCGGCCCACGTCCGACATCGGTAGCGGCATCCCGACCGGACTTTCCGGGGCCAACCTGGTTTTCAGCTTGTTTGTCCAATATTTTGTCATCGGCAAATTCTGGACCATGTTTTCGCTGTTGTTCGGCATGGGCTTTGGCGTCATGCTGACCCGCGCCGAAACGGCCGGGCGCAATTTCCTCGTGCCGTATTTGCGCAGGATCACGGCGCTGGCCGTGTTCGGCGCCCTGCACGGCATCCTGGTGTGGAGCGGCGATATCCTGTTCAGCTACTCGGTCGCAGCACTCTGCCTGCTCGTTGTGCTGTTTGGGCGCGGCAAGTTCATCGTGCTCGCCATTGCGCTGCTGGGGGCCGCCGGCCTGCTTCTGAAACTGACGTGGACCTATCAGATCGCCGGCTGCCTGGCCTACTTCGGCTGGATGGCCTGGTACCTGCGCTGCCCCCAGCACATTGACGTGTCCAAGCGCAGCGTTCCGGTTTTCAAGATCGTCACGCGCCTAAACATGATGGCCGCGGCTGCGGCCATTGCGGCCGGCTTTCTGATTCCTGGCCTGCCGCGCGAAGCGAAGGTCATGATGCCTATCGTGGGCAGCATGGTGCTGCTGCTTAACCTGTTGATGATACGCTACCACGCGCCGGCGGCGGCCCGGCCGTGGCGGATCGGCGTTGCCATGTACGTGTTCAGCTGCCTGATGCTGATCGGCTTTGGCGCCGGCCAGTATTATTTTCCGGAACCGGTCGCCGCCGGCGCCCCAAGCCCCGCCGCCGCCCTGCGCAGCGCGGAGCGCGCCAAGGCGATCACCGAACACAAGGCGGAAATGGCGGGCGAGGTGGCCGTGCTGACCAAGGGCAGCTATGCCGACGCCGTGGCCATGCGCAGCACACGCTTTATCGCCCATGCGCCGGGCCAGTTCGGCTTTTCAACGATTATCGTGTGCATGTTCCTGCTCGGCTTGTGGTTTGTCCGTTCCGGCGTGATCGCCAATGCCGGCGCGCACTTGCCGCTGTTTCGCAAGCTGGCCCTGTTCGGCTTGCCGCTTGGAATAGGGCTGGGCCTGCTGGGCGCGACTATCGCCGTGCGCGCCGTGCCGGGGACGCTGGACGGGCACATCCTGGCCACGGGTCTGCTGCGCCTTGGCAACCTGCCCGCTTGCTTGGGCTACGTGGGCCTGGTGGTCGTGATGCTGCACAGCCGCTCGCCGTTCGCGCGCATTGCCGTGCTGGCCCCGTTCGGCCGCATGGCGCTGACCAACTACCTGACCCACAGCGTGCTCTTCACGCTGGTCTTTTACGGCTACGGCCTGGGCTACTACGGCATTGAACGCAAGTGGCAACTGGCCTGTGTGGTGGCAATGCTTGCCTTGCAAATTCCGTTCAGCCACTGGTGGCTGTCGAGATGGCGCTACGGCCCCATGGAGTGGCTGTGGCGCGCGATCACTTACTGGCAGCTGCCCGCCATGCGCATTGCGAGCGCCGCCAACCTCCCCCTGCGCCCGGCCTGAACGTCGCGCCCGACCCAGCTTTGAAGAAAGAATACTGCATGGTTTCTCGCGTTCGCATTGTTGCCGCACTGGTTGCGGGCCTGTTCCTCCTGGACGCCTCGCAGGCACTGGCAGGCGCGCCCGCGCGCGCCATTGCGCTGCCGGGCCTGAAGCAAAACGCCAGCATCCTGGTAGACCGCTGGGGTGTCCCCCACCTGTATGCCGCCAGCGAAGACGACCTGTTTTTCGTCCAGGGCTTCAATGCGGCGCGCGACCGCCTGTTCCAGATCGACCTGTGGCGCCTGCGCGGCCTGGGGCAACTGGCATCGGTCTTTGGCCGCAGCTACGTGGACCAGGACCGGGCTGCGCGGCTGTTCCTGTACCGGGGCGACATGCAGCAGGAGTGGCACGCCTACGGCGACGGCGCCGAAGCGGTGACGGGCCGTTTCGTGGCCGGCATCAACGCCTATATAGACTACCTGGCCGCGCATCCCGCGCAGATGCCGTTCGAGTTTCGCCGGCTTGGCTATACGCCTTCCAAATGGTCGGCGGCCGACGTGGTGCGCATCCGCAGCCACGGCTTGACGCGCAACCTGCTCTCGGAAGTGGCGCGCGCGAACACGGTGTGCAAGTCGGGCCTGGCTGCCGACCAGATTCGCTACGGCTTGACACCGGCCTGGGTCACCAAGGTGCCGCAGGGCCTGGACCCGTGCCTGCCGCCCAAGCTCTTGGACGTGTTTACGCTGGCCACTCAGGCGGTCGTCGTCGGCGATGTGGCGCCGTCCGCGCCGCTGGCCGCCTTGACGGCGAGCGCGCCGGACCAGGACGCGTCCATGGAAGGCAGCAACAACTGGGTGATAGCGCCCCGGCGCACCACGACCGGGCGCGCGATCCTGGCCAATGACCCGCACCGCGCCTACTCGGCGCCGTCGCTGCGCTATATTGCGCATTTGTCGGCGCCGGGACTGGACGTGATCGGTGCGGGCGAGCCGGCGCTGCCGGGTATTTCGATCGGCCACAACGGCAAAATCGCCTTTGGCCTGACCATTTTCAGCATCGACCAGGAAGACCTGTACGTGTACGAGCTCAATCCGGCCGACGCCAGGCAATACCGATACCGCGGCGCCTGGGAGAACATGCAGACGGTGCGCGAAACGATCGCGGTGCGCGGACAGGCGCCGGTGACCGTGGAGCTCAATTTTACGCGCCACGGCCCGCTGATTTTCTCGGAGCCGGACAAGCGGCGCGCCTTTGCGGTGCGCACCGGCTGGATGGCGCCCGGCATGGCGCCCTACTTCGGCAGCATCGACTACATGCGCGCGCGCGACTTTGCCCAATTTCGGCGCGCCATGAAGCACTGGGGCGCGCCGACCGAAAACCAGGTGTATGCCGACACCGACGGCAATATCGGCTGGGTGGCCGGCGGCCTGGTGCCGATTCGCCCCAACTGGGACGGCCTGATGCCCGTGCCCGGCGACGGGCGCTACGAGTGGGCCGGCTTTCTGTCCGGCGACAAGCTGCCGTTTTCGTACAATCCCAAGGCCGGCTGGTTCGCCTCGGCCAACGAAATGAACATCCCCGCCGCGTTCCCGTACAAGGAACGCAAACTCGGTTTCGAGTGGCCGCACAATGGCCGCTACACGCGTTTGCAGGAGCAGCTATCGCGCAGCGGCAAGAGCGGCATTGAAGACGCGATGCGGCTGCAAAACGATGTGTATTCGGTGCCGGCGCGGCGCATGGTGGCGTTGCTCAAGCCGCTGGTGACGATGGATGCGCGCGGCGCCGCGGCACTGCGCCTGCTCAAGGACTGGGACTACCAGGAACGGCGCGATTCGGGCGCGGCGGCGCTGTACGAGATGTGGTGGTCGCGCTATCTGGGCGGCGCCTTCACGCACGCCGTGCTGGGCGCAAAAGACGCGGCCAGCGTGCCCGCGCCGGACGCCACGGTACTGATCGATACGCTCGAGCGCCCGGGCTCGCGCCTGGGCAAGGATGGCGCGGCGGTGCGCGACCAGGTGCTGCTGGGCAGCCTGGTGGCGGCGTATGCGGACATGGAACGGATGCAGGGACCGGATGCGGCGGCGTGGCAATGGGGGCGGCTGCACACCCTGTATCCCATGCACGCGCTGGGCGCCGGCGCCGACCAGGCGCTGCGCGCGAAGCTCAATGTGGGGCCGATTGCCGTGCAGGGCGGCGCCTACACGGTGAACCAGTCGAGCTATCGCAACACGGACTTTGTGCAGAACAACGGGCCGTCGTTCCGGGTGGTGATTGATGTGGGCAACTGGGACAATTCGCGCGCGATGAACATGCCGGGCCAGTCGGGCGACCCGGAGAGCGCGCATTACCGCGATCTGGCACCCAAGTGGGCCGGCGGGGAGTATTTTCCGCTGCTTTATTCAAGAGCGGCGGTGGAGGCGGCTGCGGAGTTGAGGATTGATTTGGTGCCGGGACGGTAGCGCTGGGGGTTGAATGCAGCCCGGAAAAGCGCACCGGGAGCTGCGCCTCCGCTACATCGTCCCCGCGCACGCGGCGGTGCGAGGACGATGTGGCTTTTATCGCCTACGGATAGCGCCGCATGATGAGTTCGGCGACGCACACGGGCTTGGCGTCGCCTTCGCGCTCCATCAGCACGCTCCATTCGAGCTGGGCGCCTTCCTGAAGCTGGTCGATCTTCAACAGCGTCAGGCGCGCGCGCACTCTGCTGCCCACCGGCACTGGTGCGGGAAAGCGCACCTTGTTCAAACCATAGTTGACGACCATCTTCGCGTCCGTCATGCGCAGCGATTGCTCAAACAGGCTCGATAACAACGACAGCGTCAGAAACCCATGCGCAACCGGCGTCTTGAACGGCGACTCGCGCACGCAGCGTTCGGGATCGACATGGATCCACTGGTGGTCGTCGGTCGCGTCGGCGAACATGGCGATGCACTGCTGGGTAATTTCCACCCACGGCGAAAGCGCCACTTCCTGCCCCACGAGCGCGCGCATCTCGTCGAGCGTTGCGAATTCACGCATCAGGCGCTCCCGCCGGGCGGCGCCCGAACATACCCATGCCTTCGACCGTGCAGACCAGTTCCCCGTGCTGGTTCAGCGCGCGCCAGATCGACCAGACCACGCCGCGGTCCGGCTTGGAGCTCGAGGCCTTGACGGCGGTGGTCAGGTAGCTAACGGTGAGCGTGTCGCCGGCGCGCACCGGCAACAGCCAGCGCACCTTGTCCAGCCCGGGCGAGCCCATGCTCGACGAGGCCGCCATCAGACCGTCGACCACCATGCGCATCATCATGCTGCAGGTGTGCCAGCCGCTGGCGATGACGGCGCCGTACATCGATGCGGCGGCGGCGTCTCGGTCGACATGGAAGGGCTGCGGATCGAACGCGCTGGCAAAGGCGATGATCTCCTCCTCGGTCACGGTGCGTGAACCGAGGGCGATCTCCTGGCCGGCGTAAAAGTCTTCGAAATACCAGTTCACGGTTCGCCATCCGTGGCAAAACCCGGCTGCGCAATAAAACGCTGCAGGTGGTGGTCGCAGTCGCCCAGCGTCAGTTCGATCATGGTCAGGCGCTTGAAGTGGTGCGCGGCCATGACTTCGTTGGTCACGCCCATGCCGCCATGCAGCTGGACCGCCTGCTGGCCGACGAACTTGAGCGCCTGCCCGACGCGAAACTTGGCGGCCGAAACGGTGCGGCGGCGCTCGGCGGCGTCGCCCGACGCCATCTTGACGGCGGCCAGGATCGCCATCGAACGGGCTTGTTCGAGGTGGATATACATGTCGGCCATGCGGTGCTGCAGCGCCTGGAATTTGCCGATCGGCGCGCCGAACTGGGTGCGCGTCTTGAGGTAGTCGAGCGTGGCGGCGAAGATCGCCTCCATGGCGCCCAGCGCTTCGGCGCACAACAGCGCCGCGCCATAGTCGACCGTGTGTTCCAGCGTGTCCCAGGCCGTGCCCTCGGTGCCCACTAGCGCCGCAGCCGGCAACTGCACGTTGGTGAACGTGATATTGGCCGCGCGCAGGCCGTCCAGCGTGCGAAAGTCGGTGATGGCAACGCCTGCGGTGGACGATGGCACCACGAATAGCGAGATGCCCGCCGCGTCGCGCTGCGCGCCGCTGCTGCGCGCCGATACGAGCAGGCTGCCCGCCTGCGCGCCGTGCAGCACGATGCTCTTCGTGCCGTTGATGACGTAGGCGCCATCTTGCGCCGTGGCCGTGGTGGCGATGTCGGCCAGATCGTAGCGCGACTGTTTTTCCGTGAACGCGCACGCCAGTTTCAGTTCGCCGACGGCGACTTGTTCGAGCAGTTGCGGATGGCCCCCGCCAGTCTTGAGCGCTTCGGCGCCCATGACCGTGGCCAGGTAGGGCTCGACCACCAGGCCCCGTCCCAGCTCCTGCATCACGACCAGCATGTCGAGCGCGCTGCCGTTGAAGCCGCCCTGTTCCTCGGGCACCGGCAAGGCCGTCATGCCCAGTTCGACCAAGGTAGTCCAGGCCGCGTCGGACACGCCGGACGGCGAGTGCACGATCTTGCGGCGCGCGTCGAAACTGTAGTCCTTGGTGACCCAGCGCTTGAGCGCGTCGGCAAAGGCCAGCTGCTCTTCTTTGAAGTTGAAATCCATTCAGTACCTCACAGGCCCAGGATCATCTGGGTGATGATGTTGCGTTGAATTTCGTTGGAGCCGCCGTAGATGGAGGTCTTGCGGAAATTGAAGTAGTAGCCGGCCAGGGGCGCCGCGTCGTCGTCGCCGGCCGCACTGTGCTCGGTGTCGGACTCGAGGTAGGCCGGGTCGAAGGCGAGCGCCATCGGCCCTGCCGCCTCGACCATCAGTTCGGTCAGCGTTTGCTGGATCTCGGTGCCGCGCACCTTGAGCACCGACGCTTCCGGTCCCGGCGCCTTGTGTTCCTGCGCCAGCACGCGCAGCACCGTCATCTCGAGCGCCATCAGCTCAATTTCAAGCGTGGCCACCTTGGCCGCGAAGTACGGGTCCTGCAGCAGCGGCTTGCCGTTCTTGGCCTGGGCCGCCGCGTAGCGCTTGACGAAGGCCAGCTCGCGCTTGGAACGCCCGACCGCGGCAATGCCGGTGCGCTCGTGGCCGAGCAGGTACTTGGCGTAGGTCCAGCCGCGGTTTTCCTGGCCGATCAGGTTCGCTGCCGGCACGCGCACATTGTCGAAAAAGACTTCGTTGACCTCGTGGTCTTCGTCGAGCATCAGGATCGGGCGCACCGTCACGCCAGGCGTGTGCATGTCGATCAGCAGGAAGGAGATGCCCTCCTGCTTGCGCACGCCGCTGTCGGTGCGCACCAGGCAAAAGATCATGTCGGCGTGCTGGGCCAGCGTGGTCCAGGTTTTTTGTCCGTTGACGATGTAATGGTCGCCGTCGCGCACGGCGGTGGTCTTGAGGGAAGCAAGGTCGGAGCCGGCGCCCGGTTCCGAGTAGCCCTGGCACCACCAGTCTTGGCACGACAAAATGCGCGGCAGGAAGTGGGCTTTTTGCGCGTCGCTGCCAAAGGCCATGATGACCGGCGCGACCATGTTCACGCCGAATGGCAGGATGGGCGGCGTGCCGGCCCGGGCGCATTCTTCGTCGAACAGGTGACGCTGGACGGGGGACCAGCCGGGGCCGCCAAATTCAACGGGCCAGCCGGGTGCGACCCAGCCTTGCGCGGCCAGGATCTGATGCCAGCGTACATAGTCCGGTTTGGACAAGCGCAAATGCATGCGCACCTTGTGCTGCAGGTCGGCCGGCAAGCTAGCGTCGAGAAAGGCGCGCACCTGGTCGCGAAAGGCCAGATCCTCGCTCGTATAGTTCAGGTCCATTTACTCTCCTTGTTTTCGCCGCCAGAAAAAAGCACGACCGTTCACAGAATTGTACATGAAATCATTCCGCCTGCAAGCACCAATTCACCACCTCCCCCGGGGTGGAAGGACAGGCGAAAAAAAACCGCTCAGCTTGTGGCTGAGCGGCTTTCGGTGCGACCGGGTGGGTCGATTTACTTGTTGCGGCGGCGCGTCATGAAGCCAGCGCCCAGCAAGCCGGCCAGCATCAGCATGCCGGTCGCAGGCTCAGGTACTGCTGCCAGGGCTGCGGGGGCATTGGCGCTGTCGATGCCGTCAGCGCCCAGCACGATGGCTGGCATGTCGGTCGCGGCAGGCGCGGCGATACTCGCCTCGGGGGCGGCCTTGGCCGTTTCGGTGAAGGCTACCGGTGCCGCCGCAGCTTGCGCCGGAGCCGTCGCGCTCGCTGCTGCGACAGGCGCTGCTGAAAAACCTGAACCCGACTGCGAGAACAACATCATCGACGTCGAACCAATGTCGCCCATGCGCGACTGTGCGCTCCACGAGCCGCCAGGACCGGCCAGCGACGACTGGAACGCCATCACAGGCGCAGCCGAAGTGGCAGTAGCGAAAGCGAAAGCGGGCTGAACCGACGCGGCGGAAGCGTCCACCGTACCGGCGTTGGCGAATGACGCTGTAGCAAACAGCCCGGCAAAGATTATGTGGCGAACGATCATGAAACTCTCCTGAATATTGTTAGTGTTGGTAGCGCTGCATTTGAGTAACTATCCTAGCATCAGTAGAAAATAGACAATGTTCGATTGAAATTCAATTGTGCCAAGCAAAAAAAAGGGATCTCCCTATGAGGAGACCCCTTTCGCATTGCGACAATTTCAACAACACAACAACGGATGTGTGATATCCGCAACAAGTTTTTTAATCGGAAGCCTTGCTTGGCATGTAAGGCATCAGGCGCGTTGCGAGCCGGTTGTCGGTCTTGACCATCCCCACCGCGTCGCTCAGGATGTGCGCGGCCTCGGTCAGCATGACATCCTTGGCGTCCTTGGCCGCTTTTTCGGCCGCCAGTTCCGCTGCCAGATTGCGCTCGTCAGCCTGCAAACCGTCGTCCTGACGGCGCTTGGCCTTGGCCGCAGCAAGTACCTTGTTGCGCGCGGCATCGCCGGAAACAGCGGCAATCGCATTCTGGCGCTCTTCGCGCTGCTTGGCGCGCGCTTCCTGGGTGTCGCGCTCCTTGCGGCGCACCACTTCATTGAGCGACACCGAGTTTTCCTTGCGCAGCTTGCGCACTTCGGCCAGGTCTTCCTCGAGGTACTGGAAGTCACGGTCTTTGGCAATGCGCGCGTCATGGCGCTTTTGCAGCGGCGCGATCAGCTCTTTCAGGTCGCCCGACGGTACGTACGATGCCGGCTTGATCGCCACCCACGGCAAGGCATTGTCATAGCTGGACTCGCCGAAATTCTCGACGTCCGACAGTACCGGCAGCTTGATGTCGGGGCTGACGCCGCGCAGCTGCGTGGTGCCGCCGTTGATGCGGAAAAACTGGGCGATCGTCATCTTCAGCTCGCCATACTTGGGTTTTTCACCCGCCGGCGCATTGCGGTCGAAGTTGACCAGCGATTGCACGGTCCCCTTGCCAAAGCTGGACTCGCCGATGATGAAGCCGCGCCCGTAATCCTGGATCGCGGCGGCGAAGATTTCCGACGCCGAAGCCGAGCCGCGATTGATCAGCACGCCGACCGGACCGTCCCACGCCAAGCCCGGAACCACGTCGTTCTCGACGCCCACGCTGCCGTCTGCCGAACGCTGCATCACGACCGGGCCCTTGTCGATGAACAGGCCGGTCAATTCGACGGCTTCGGACAGCGAACCGCCGCCATTGTTGCGCAGGTCGATCAGCACGTTGTCAACCTTGGCCTTTTTAAGTTCGCCCAGGATGCGCGCTACGTCGCGCGTGGCGCTCTTGTAGTCCTTGTCGCCGCGGTGGCGCGCTTCGAAGTCGAGGTAGAAGGTGGGCAGCGAAATGACGCCGACGCGGCGCTTGACGGCGCCATCGACCACTTCGATGATCGATTTTTTGGCGGCCTGCTCTTCCATGTTGATTTTCTTGCGCACCAGCGCCACGGTATTGTGCTTGCCGTCGGGGCCGGCATCAACCGGCAAGATGTCGAGCTTGACGGTGGAATCCTTGGCGCCGCGAATCAGCCCAACGACGTCGTCGATGCGCCAGCCGAGCACTTCCGTGAACGGGGTTTCGCCCTGCGCCACGCCCACAATCCGGTCGCCCACTTTTAGCTTGCCCGACAGGCCGGCCGGGCTGCCCGGCACGATTTCGCGGATGACGGTGTATTCGTCGCGCGACTGCAGCACCGCGCCAATGCCTTCGAGCGACAAGCGCATGGCGATGTCGAAGTTTTCAGCCGAGCGGGGACCGAGGTAATTGGTATGCGGATCGATCGAGGTGGCGTACGCGTTCATGAAGAGCTGGAACACGTCTTCGCTGTCGACCTTGCCCACGCGGGTGGCGTAGTTGTCGTAGCGCTTGTCGAGCGTCTCGCGGATGGCTTTTTCTTCCTTGCCCGCCAGTTTCAGGCGCAGCCAGTCATTCTTGACGCGCTTGCGCCACAGGTCGCGGATTTCATCTTCGGACTTGGGCCAGGCTGCCTTTTCGCGGTCGATCTGGAAACGCTCGTCGATGGTGAAGTCGAGCTTACCTTTGAGCAGTTCGCGCGCATAGGCAATGCGCTCGGCGAAACGTTGCTGGTAAGCGGAATAGATCACGAACGGCAAGGTAATGTTTTCGTTGCGGATCGCGTCGTCGAGTTTTGTGCGGATAGGCGCGAACTGGTCAATGTCGCTTTGCAGGAAGAACAGCTTTTCACCGTCAAGCGACTTGAAATAAGCGTCGAAAATCTTGGCCGACATGGCGTCGTCGAGCGGCGTGGCCTTGTAATGGCGTTTTTCAAACCACATGGACGCCAGCACGGCCGCCTGCGCCTGCGCGGGCGCGGCCCTTAACGGGGCGCCGGTGAATTTATCTGCTTGCGGCACGGCCGCTTGGGTGGTCATGGCAAACGCCAGCGCGACCATCAACATACACTTCTTCATTTGTTTCTCTCCAGGCGTGTTTCTCGTGGTATCCACTAGCGCTGATTCTATCAGCTTCGCCGATGGCGTAGAGCCAGCTTGCGCCAGCTTGCTTAAGACCAGCTTAGCTGGCCTGTGGGCAACTGGGCCAGGGACTTACAAACTAAAACAGTTGCGCGTGCCAATGCCAGGCCAGCCAGGCGCCAGGGACCAGGATGAACAGGCAGGGCCAGGAGCGCAGCGCGATGCGCCAGTCGATGATGGATGGCCAGAACGACAGGAACTGGGGCGCCAGCGCAAAGGCGATCGCCACATCGAGCAGGTGGAAAGACCAGCCCGCGCCGGTGCGCCACCACGCGACAGCCAGTGGAATGAGGATGATCAGCAGCGGCGCGAGCGCGGCCGGGGCGGCGTTGTACCAGCGTACGCGCTTGAGCGCCACGGAGCCGAGCTCCCAGTGCTTGCCCTTGCGGCGCGGAATGATGGTAACGGCGCCGGGACTGGCCCCGGTCACCAGGCCGACCGTGAAATGGGCCAATTCGTGGCAGGCGGTACCGGCCACGGTGAACAAGAAGAAAAAGGGATGCTTTGCAGCCAGAAAGCGAATGACGAGCGCCAACAGCGCCGATGGCAACAGGTACAGCAATATGTCGCCATGCTCGCAGGCAAAGGCAGGCGCGAGGGCGCGGCAGGTGGCGGAAAAGGCCATGGCCGCGCGTCAGGCTAGCCGGCGTAAAAGCAGCGGCCGCACGCCTGGCGATAGCTTTCGTTACCGCCGATGCTCACTTGTTCGCCTTCGCGAATGCGCTTGCCGTGCTCATCGATACGCACATTCATGGTCGCTTTTTTGCCGCAGGTGCAGATGTTTTTCAGTTCTTCGATGTCGTCGGCCAGGGCCAGCAGGTAGGCCGAGCCGGGAAAAGGGTCGCCGCGAAAGTCGCTGCGCAGGCCGTAGCAAATGACCGGCACGCCCTTTACTTGGGCCAGCTGGTGCAGCTGCTGCACTTGCAGCGTGGTGAGGAACTGTGCTTCGTCGATCAGCAGACACGCCACTTTAGGGGCGTCTGCGAGGAAATCGGTGTCGGCGTCGAAAGTTTCAACCTCGCGCTGCGGTCCGAGGCGCGAGGTGACCTTGCCCACGCCGTAGCGGCTGTCGATGGCGGCGGTGAACAGGCGCACTTGCTGGCCCTGTTCTTCATAATTGTGCGCCACTTGCAGCATGGCCGTGGACTTGCCGGCGTTCATTGCCGAATATCTGAAATAAAGTTTTGCCACTGCGATGATCCTGAATGTCTCGAGGGCGGATTATAGCAAGCGGGCTGGCGCCGTCCGCCATATAGGAAAGCGACGACCGTCTCCCACATCGTCCTCGCGAACGAGGCTGCAGCAAAAAGAGTAGCAGTGCAGCAGAGCCACATCGTCCTCGCGTACGCGAGGACGATGTAAGGCAGCTCACTGCCCCGGGTGATATTTGCGCTCCAGGTTTTTTTCGATGTCCTCTTTGTAGAACAGCACATCCTTGAATTCGCCCCGGCTATACATCAGCGCCTGGTCGGCAAAATGGGGCGACGCCGGATTGCTGCTGTTCCCGCCCGCCAGAATGCTCTTGGCCCGCACGCGCGGCCCGAACTCCACCGCCGCCACGAAGCTGTTCCCCCGGTCGCCATAAATGCGCTTGGTCGTTTGCGGCGCCGACATCCCGAACGACGCCAGCGAACCCCACACCGCCGAAGGAAACGCCACCGGCAAACTCGGTTTGGCGTCGTCATACTGCTGGCGCACGTCGCCGCTGATGCGCTGGAAGCGGTTGATCTCGCCCCAGGGCGTCTGCCACGTGCCAAAATCGGCCTCCAGCCTGGCGCTCGCGCGCGCAAGTGCCTGCAAGCGCTCCTGCGCCGTCAGGCGGTCGCGGATATAGTCGGCCACCGGCACTTCGCGCGCGCGGGCCGCCGCTGCACCGGCGGCGACCATCTGCTGCCCCCAATACACGGCCAGCGAGGTGGGCACGGACGTCACCGAATAGCGCAAGTCCCAGCCACGCAAGGCCGCAATTTGTCCGGACAGCGACGCCTTGAGCGGGTCTTGCGCGGGCAAGGCGTCGTAGGCCGCCAGCAGCGGGGGCAAAAGCGCCTCGAAGGCGGTCAGGTAATTGTCGTAGGCGGACGCAATCAGGCTGTCAAGCGTGACGTCGCTGGCCTGCCCGAGCACCCGCAGCGCATGCAGGCCACGCGCGTTTTCCGGCAGCGACCACATATAGCTGGGATAGTCCTGCTGGCGCGGGCTGCTGGCGCCCGCCGCGCGAAACGGCCAGTTGTTCGTATTCTGAATCCAGCCATTGGCGGGATTGAACAGCGTGATGGTGTCCTTGATGTCGTGCAGGCCGCGCCACTCGGTAGCCGGGTTGCTGCCGTCGACCGGGTGTTTCCAGTCGAAGGACGCTTCGCGCCGGGGAAGGAAATTACCGTGAAAGTAAGCGATATTGCCGTCGGCGTCAGCGTAGACGGTGTTGTTCGACGAATTGGTCCGCAGCTGCATGGTCTGGTAAAAAGCCTGGTAGCTCCTGGCCTTGGTGCGCGAATAAGACTGCGTCAAGGCCTTGAGCGGCTCATTCATCATCTTGACGGCGACCCACTTGCCGTCTTGCGCGCGCACGATCGGGCCGTGATGACTGAAGTAGGCGGTCACGGTCTTGCTGGCCATGCCGGCTGGCGTTTTGTAAGGCAGCGTAATGGCGACCGCCTTCATTGCGCGTTCGCCCGCGCCGTACTTGTAGAAGACCTTGCCGTCCTTGTCGACGATGGTCTCGAGGTATTCGTCGATGACGTCGCCCCCGCCGGACGTATGCATCCAGCCCGCCTTGTCGTTAAAGCCCTGGTAGACAAAGAACTGGCCCCATGTCACGGCACCGTACGCGTTCAAGCCTTGTTCGCTGACGACGTGCACTTCGGGCCGGAAGTAGAACGAGGTGTGCGGATTGATCAGCAGCAGCGCCCTGCCCGACTTGCTCAGTTTGGGTGCGATGGCAAAGCCGTTCGAGCCGCGCGGCTCAGCTTCGAAAGGGGCCACGCGTGCGAGCTGCGGCTTCTTGCCGTAAAACGCTTCCAGGTCCTTGAGGTCGATCTCTTCGATGTCGCCGCCGATGCTGCCTTCGCTGAACGAAAGCGCCATCCATGGCTCGAAACGGGTGATCAGCTTCGGTTTGACGTCGGGGTGCGTTTGCAGGTAAAAATTGAGGCCTTCGGCCCACGCGTTCATCAGCTTCTTGAGCCATGCGGGGCTGGCCGCATATTGGGCTTTCATGGCGGCTGGCGTGATGTACATTTTCATGCGCAGGTCGCGCCAGATGGCCGCTTCGCCCTCCACTTCGGCCAGCCGGCCCAGGGCGTTGATGTAATTGAGTTCGACCCGGTTGAAATCATCCTCGGCCTGCGCGAACATCAGGCCAAAGACCGCGTCGGCGTCGGTTTTTCCGAACACGTGGGGGATGCCCCATTTGTCGCGCAGGATGGTGACGCGCTGCGCGCTGTCGGCCAAGCGGGCCTGCTCGGAAGCCGGCCGGGCATGCGCACCGGGCAGCGCCGTGGCCAATGCGCAAACAAACAAGGTCGATCCAAACAAGCCAGTTCGCAACATCGTGTTACCCCAGTCAACATGAAAACAGCTTGTAAAAGCGCGCAGCGCCTTCCGACAGCGCGCCGCCTTGAACTAACTTCCCAGCTGCGCCTTGAGCGCGAGGTTCTCGGCGGTCAGCGCATCAACCTTTTCGCGCAGCGCCGCCACTTGGGCGCGCAGCTCGGTTTCGGCATCGACCGCGGGCTCCTTGGGCGCCCTGCTGCCCGCTTTTTGCTCGCGCACCTGCTTGGCCGCCTGCTGCAGCTCCTTGCGCCCGCCCGCCACGGCGGCATTTTGCACCGCTTCGGGCAGCGAGGCCACGCTGGCCGCCGCGTTGATGGAAATGGTCCCCGCCCTGACAGCTTCCACCAGCTGCGGCGTGGCCGCTTTCTGGATCCGCTCGATCTGGCTGATGGTATTGCTGGACACGCGCGCGGCCTTGGCCACGTCTTCGCGCGTGTTCCATGGCGGCGACTCCGGCGCGGCGGCGGCTTCGCTTGCCGGTGCGGCTTGGGGATCGGCGGCGCGCTGGGCCACGCGGGCGGCGACGATATCTTTTTTGCGCAGTGCGAGCACGCCGCGCTGGTAGTCCGAGACGCTGCGCCGCGCCAGGTGGTTGTCGATCATCCACAGCATCACGTCGTCGAGCGAGGCGAAGCTGGTGTTTTGCACGGTGCGAAAGGCGATGTTGTGCTTGCTGCAGATCTCGTAGCGGTTATGGCCGTCGATCAGGACCTCGCCCCACAGCACGAGCGCATCGCGGCAGCCTTCGGCCAGCAGGCTGCGTTCAAGCGCGGCGTATTCGTTGTGGGTCAGTGGATCGATGAAGGAACGCAGTTCCTCGTTGATGGTGATGTTCAATGCGTGTCCTTGTATGTACCGTGGCGCGCCGAGCTGCCGGCGCCGCCACGCATGCTACACGATTGACGCGGACGGGGAAAGTGGCCAGCATGCGCATCGATTGTGCTAAAATCTCGCGCGTTGCCCGGATGGTGAAACTGGTAGACACCCGAGACTTAAAATCTCGTGCTCGAAAGGGCGTACCGGTTCGATTCCGGTTCCGGGCACCAAGAACTTGATTCACACTTTCTCACTAAGCATCGAAACCCGCCTCTCTTATAGGGAGCGCGGGTTTTTTGTTGTGCTACCTTGTTGCATGAAGTAGTATCAAATATCACGTGATTCTTGGTAGTTTTGTTGGTATCTCGAAGACGTGAAATCCACATACCAACAACAGGCTCAATATGGCACTGACAGCCACCGCCCTACTCCATGTAAAACACAGCGGCGCAAAGGCGGGCGATAAGCTCACCGATGGGCAAGGCCTGCACCTGCTGGTGACAGCCTCCGGCAAATACTGGCGTCTCAATTACCGCTTCGACGGCAAGCAGAAAACGCTAGCGCTGGGGGTCTATCCTGCTGTATCGCTCGCCAAGGCCCGCAAACGCCGCGACGACGCCCGCGAACTGCTGGCTGATGGAATCGACCCCGGCCAGGCTAAGATTGACGCCAAGCTTGCCAAGGCCGACTCAGCGGCGAGCACGTTCGAGACTGTCGCCCGTTCGTGGCTAAACAAGACGGCGGGAAATCGAGCCACCAGCACGCAGCAGAAGAACACAAGCTGGCTGGAAAAGAACGTATTCCCGTTCATTGGCAAGATGCCTATTTCGACCATCAAGCCGCGCGACGTGCTGGCGACGCTGCAAAAGATCGAGGCGCGCGGGGCCATCGAGTCGGCGCACAAGATCAAACAATTGTGCGGCCAGGTGTTCCGCGCCGCCGTCGCCAGTGGACTTGCTGACCGCGACGTGACCGCAGACTTGCGGGGCGCGCTATCGTCGGTTCCAAAGGCGAACTTTGCGGCGATCACTGAGCCATTGCACGGTGGCGCGCTGCTGCGCTCGATCCATGCTTATACCGGCCATCCCTACGCCATAGCAGCGCTCAAGCTCTCGCCACTGGTGTTTGTGCGACCGGGCGAACTTCGCAGCGCCGAATGGACAGAAATCGACCTGGAGGCGGCGGAATGGCGTATTCCGGGTATCAAAATGAAAATGGGCCAAGACCACCTTGTGCCGCTCTCGACACAGGCTGTAGACCTGCTGCGCGCCATGCACGGCATGACCGGGGACGGCAAGTACGTTTTCCCTAGCATTCGTACAAGCGACCGCTGTATGAGCGAGAACACCGTCAACGCCGCGCTACGCAGCATGGGCTACGCAAAGGCAGTGATGACCGGCCACGGCTTCCGCGCGATGGCGAGAACAATCATGGACGAGGTACTGGGCGAGCGCGTAGACCTGATCGAACACCAGCTCGCACACGCCGTCAAAGACCCAAATGGGAGGGCCTACAACCGCACCGCCCACTTGCCGGCACGTCGCAAAATGATGCAGCGTTGGTCCGACTACCTGGACAAGTTGCGGTGCGGCGCTGACGTGATTCCACTGCACGGCAACGCAGCATAGATTGACCGACTTACGCCAGCCCTAGGCTGATCCCCGAATACCCGCTTACCTAGCGGGTGGGCTGGCACCTATTTCACCAGGTACGCTGAGGAGCGTATGTGATACACGACTTTTTCGAACATTGCCACCTTCCCGATCGCACTAAATGGGAATCACCTTTCAAGAATTTTGAACTTGAGACTGAAACATTCGACAATTTGAGTGAGACATTCGGAACTCAAGTCCTCGAACTCATTGTAAGCACGAGGAACATTTGCGCTTATAGGCACTTATCGAAGGGCGGAACGGCGTCTGATTGGCGACAAACCTGCCTTAGCAATATGTATTACATTCGCTTGGCAAATTTTGCCCAACTTGCCTATGAGTTTGGGTGTAAAAAAGCAGAAATTGACACGATGCTACGACGAGATGTATCAAGCATTCAAGCATGGGAGTGCTACATCGATGCGATCGGCCAAACATTTTTTGACGAAGTATTCATCAAGGCGGAGCGTCTTCCTCGACAAGCGCAGCTACTGGGAATATGTGTTCTCCAAATTTTGGACGACACCCTTTCTGTGATCCGCAATGATGGATTTTGCATCAATACAGCCAATGCCCTCTTGCTGGCCAGTCGCATCCTTGGAGACGCGAAAAATATAGATAATGAAATTCAGCAAAATGAGTTCGAGCAAATTGTCGTGGATAGTACTGAGGAGTCATTAAACTACATGAGGGCAAAGGCAGGCGGAGATGCTCGCTCGGCAAAGATCAAAGCGTGCGAACAGGAGACCATTCGCCTATACAAACTCGGAAGATGGGGGAGTCTCCCAGAAGCAGCTCTCGCGATAACCCCGCAAGTCGTTGAATTTTCCAAGAACCATACAAAACTACAGCCATCGACCACTAGGCCGCTAAAGTGGATTCGCGCTTATGTCGCGTCGCTAAAAGGTCAGCCTTAGCTTTGCTAGAGTTAGCTTGAGCTAAGCACAGGTTAACCCGGTCCTAGGTAAAGCTGCATACATCTAACTTCAAAACAATCACGATTCGTGACTGTTCAGCCGCTATGCTGCGAGCTGGATAGGATTGCCTGTGAAGGCCCGAAGCAAGACCTCCAGCATTCCATAGCCTTGTTTGCGTAGCGTGTCGAGACATGAGCGGATGAC
>NZ_JAFCWX010000035.1:0-57309 GCF_049897805.1 Massilia sp. TWP1-3-3 | reverse complement strand
AAGGCCGCTCATAGAGCATGGGTAGGGCGAGCTTAGCCTGACGCCGCGATGACCACGCGCAGCTAGCCACGTTGGAAAAATCCGGGGGCGAGAAGAAATTCATGCAACATTCAGGCTAGTGTCATAAATTGAAATCTCGTTACATATAAATGCTCCGAAGTCGCCGATAGACAAGGAACAAAAGCGGGACAAAGCCGAAGCTGTGCGAGCATTATCGCGAGATTTTCAGGATATTTACCTAATGGAGTTGCAGACACTAGCTCGTATTTTTCGAGGCTGGCATACGGCGCACGCAAGCGCAGCGCACTCGCTCTTATTTATCAAGGTCGACGTGCTGTACACGTCAGTGCGACGCGCTGGCCATATTTATCAAGGTCGGCATGCTGCGCAAGCCAGTGCAGCCGATACCAATTATTGAGGTCGGCATGCTGCGCGCCAGCGCAGCGCTCAAGCTCATATGTGTCGAGGTCCGCATGTGGCGCATGCCAGGCAGCGCCCCGCTCAGATTTTTCGAGGTCGTGCTGCTCACATTCGTCCAGGTCTGCATGTTGCGTACGCCAATGCAGCGCGCTAAGGTCGAAGTTGTCGAGGTCGCATGCTGCGTACGCCAGTGCGGCGCACTGACTCACCTTTGTTGAGGTCGGCATGCTGCGTACGCCAGTGCGGCGCACTGACTCACCTTTGTCGAGGTCGGCATGCTGCGCACGCCAGTGCAGCGCGCTTAGCTCGAAATTTTCGAGGTCACATGCTGCGCACGCCAGTGCAGCGGACTGACTCACCTTTGTCGAGGTCGGAATTCTGCGCACGCCAGTGCAGCGCAATGACTCACCTTTGTCGAGGTAGTCGTGCTTCGCACGCCAGTGCAGCGCACTGACTTACCTTTGTCGCGGCCGGCATGCTGCGCACGCTCGTGCAGCGCGCTAAGCTCGAAATTGTCGAGGTCGCATGTTGCGCACGCGACCCCCGGCTCACCTTTGTCGAGGTGGACATGCTGGGCACGCCTGTGCAGGGCGCTTTCGCTGATAATTGTCGGCATTGGCATGTTGCGCAAGCCAACGCAACGCGCCAGTTGTCGATTGTCGAGTCCGCGTATTGCCCAGGCCAACGCAGCGCTCGATTGATCATTGTGATCCTGCCTGCTGCGCACGCCAGAGCCAGGACTATCGTGAATGCTGGATCGGCCTGCGGACCAACGGCCTACAGGCCCACGAACGGGCAGCAGGGTCCTCTACCGCAGCGCAAAAGGCGCGCTCGCCCCGATTCGATAACGTCACGCATCGACTAGCCGGTTTCACTGTCCGGCTTGAACTACCAGCTTGCGCCAGGCACGAGCAGCGCAGCCCCGCGCCAGCAGGTAGCGGTGACGCCGGCCAACGCGACAATGACGTTACGCGAAGCGCCGCAATCGGGACAGGGCAGCGCCGGACCGTGCAACGGATGGCCCTGCAGAGCGCTCCGCCCCACATGCCGGTACCGGCTCAGTCTGAACTGACGATCTGGGCCGCGTCGGCTCGCAGCCGCAACACTGCCTCGGCCGCTTTTTTCCCCGCTAAGAATGCATGATCGGAATTGTAATACTCCCACTCGCTATAGCGTCCAGCCAACACGATATCGTAGCGCGCGAGCCAGTCCTTTACCGTGCCCACATTGGCTGCGCGCGCCTGGTCGTAAATGACGTAGGCATAAGGCATATCTACCAGGTTGGCCGTCAGCATGCGGTCGTCCGGTTGCAGCATCCCGACCTTGACGCAGTCAGCAATGCAGCGCTCAATCAGCGCCTGTCCGTCCAGCGGCAAGGGTTTCCACGGCGAATAGGAAATCTCGCAGGTCAGCCCAAAGCCGCCCGGAGGATTACAGTGCGGGCTGGCGTTCCCTTGCACGAAGATGCGGTGAAAAATGGTGTCTTCGGGATAGTAGATCCAATGCTTGTCCGTGAGATTTTCGCGCCCTACCCCCAGGTTCACGCAGCGAACGGATATGTGCCGCAGCCCGTTGGCCGCCGCACGCACCTCTTCCGGCGCCTCGGCCCCAATCAGCTTGATCAGTTCAGGCAAGGGCATCGTACTGACCAGGTGATCGTAGCGGTAGCGGCTTCCGTCTGCCATCACCAGCACGTGTTCGCGCGGCAGCAACTGGGCCGCCGACGCGTTCATTTCGATGCGACCCTTGATATGGGGTAAGAAGCCCGACATCAGCGCCTGGAAGCCACCGGTAAGCGGATAGCCGAAGCGCGCATTCGGCCCCAGGGGTTTACCCACTGATTCGAGCGCGCCTTCGATGATGTCTTCCAGGTCGGGGAGCGGCACACGCCCGCCCAGCCAAGATGTTTCCATTTCGGACAGGGGCACCGTCCACAATTTCTTGTTGTAAGGAATGGCGAAATGCTTCGCAATGCCGCTGCCCCACACCTTGTAGATGAATTCCTCGAAGTTCTGCATCTCGCGCTTGCGGGGAGCAAAGCTGGCCGTATTGGCAACCTCTGCCGTACCATCGGCACAGCAATCGTCCAGCGGTTTGACGGCACACTGCGCAGTGTTGTCGGCGCCGGCCATGCTGCCGAAGCGGGCCTCGATCGCACCCACGATACATTCAGTGATGACCTTCGGCGGTAGCCCGTACAGTGCGCCCTGGAACGGGTAACGCGTATAGACCTGCTTGCTGTAGACCCAGGCTTCGCGGTTTTGCCAGTGCAGGTTCGGCCCCAGCAGCAATTCGTACATCTGCAGCACGTAGGGGTCATTCGAGAACATGATGTGCCCGGCGTAGTCGAACGTGAAGCCATGGTCGTCGATCGAGCGGCACCAGCCCCCCACGCTGGCATTTTTCTCCAGCAGTAACGCGCCCTCGCCCAGGTGGTAGGCGGCCGACAGCCCCGTGGGGCCCGCGCCAATGATGACGCTGTGCACCTTTTGCGCCCCGCTTTGTGAACGCAGCGGGTTGACCTTGCCGCCGCTGTCGGCGCCGACACCTGCGCTTTTGGGCGGCGCGAATCGCGGTGCACCGCGGCGTACCGGCGCGGCGGCTATGAGCAAGCGCATCGCGTCGGCAGTAATGTCCCACGACGTCGCCGCCACGGTCGCGCGCATCTGCGCGAGCATCGCCACATGCGCGTCGGCGCCCATGTCCAGCGCTGCTTCACACGCAGCGATAAAGCCGGGCTCATCGCTGGCGATGGCAACGATGTGTCCGTACGGCTGTGCGACATCGGTGATCGCTGTGCTGACGATGGGCAATTCGGCAGCCATATATTCCAGCACCTTGGTCGGGCTGATAAAACGCGTCGCATCGTTCAAAGCGAACGGCAGCAGGCAGACGTCCCACCCGGCCAGGAAGGCAGGCAATTCCTCATAGGTGCGTTGGCCGAAGTAATGAATGTTGGGGCGCTGCGGCAAGCTTGCCGGATTGATCTTGAGCACCGGCCCGACCAGCACCACCTGCCAGTCGGGGTGGGCGTCGGCCAGCTCGGCGATCAAGGCGCAGTCGAAACGTTCGTCGATGACGCCGTAAAACCCCAACCGCGGCCGGGCCAGCGCGTGTTGCTCAGGATGACTGCCGCCCCGCTCAAACGCCCGTTCGAAGTGGCGCACATCAACGCTGCTGGGAAAGCAATGGACATTGGCATGCCGTTCGCGCTTGGCCTGGTACAGGCTCGGCCCGCCCGCAAAGACCAGGTCGGCCAGGTTCAGCAACGCTGACTCGCGCTGCAACAATTGCTTGGGCGAGTTCTTGAAGGCCGCCAGTTCGTCCATGCAGTCGTAAACCACCAGGCTCGGGTCGAGTTCCTGCAGCAGCGGCAGCGCCATGGGCGTGTAGAACCAGGCAATGGGGCGCTCGCCGGGCGGCAACAGTGTGCCGAGCAAGGGACGCAGCAGCGGAATCTGGTCGTCGTGAAAGCCGCTTGCGTGCAAAGGGGTGTGGGGACGGCAGACGGTCACGTTGGGAGCCGGATGGGACTGTTCTATGAAACTGTCGCCGCCATCGTGGACCGGCTCCTCGATGAAGAGGATGCGGTAGTGCTGTGCCAGCCGCGAGAGTAGCTGTTGCGGGCGCTGGTAGACGAAATCCCAGCGCAAGTGGCAGAAAACGATGATGGTTGGCATGTTGGCTCCTTGTCGCCCGTGCCGGGCGTGTCGTTGACAAAATAGTTGGTCGTGCTACAGCCTGCCGGCACATTGTCCCGGGCGCGCTGCCCCGGGACAGTTCGTCGCAGGCGTGGTGGTGGTGGCGGCTAGATCATCCCCGGGTGGCCTTCTTCTTCCTCCTTGGCGTCGTTGCGTGTTGCAGCGCAGATCATCTCGAGCGGCACCTTGGGCGTGCGGTCGGCGCGCAACAGGCCGTTCGCCTCCTGGAACGTGTCGCTGAACTGGGTGTAGCAAAAGCCGCTGAACATGGTCGTCGTGTTGACCACGGCCAGCAGGCGCCGGTACAGGTCGATAAAGCTGTCGGCATCGTGCGCGCGCGAATAGCCCCAGGTTTTCTTGCCCCCCACGGGCGCGCCCTGGTCGAAGGCGATACCGCCGAATTCGGTCAGCACGATCGGCTGTCCGCGGTGCGGAAAGCCGTCCAGGGTCAGAATGCGCCCCCCGGGACGGCGCTGGTCGAACAGCGTGCGGGTGGGCTCGGTCGTGGTGTAGCGCGCCGCGATTTTTTCAGGATTGCAATCGTAGTCGTGGATGCCGAGGATGTCAGTGGCCGACGCCTCCCAGCCATCATTGCCGATCACGGGCCGGGTGGCGTCGAGCATGCGCGTCAGGTGATACAGCGCTTCGACCGCGTTGCGGTGCGCCTGGGTCAGCGTCAGATTGGGCACGCCCCACGATTCGTTGAAGGCAACCCAGACGATGATGCATGGATGACTGTAGTCGCGTTCGATCGCCTCGGTCCACTCGCGCACCATGCGCGTGATGGCCTTGGGACTGAAGCGGTAGGCCGACGGCATTTCCTCCCACACCAGCAGGCCCAGCCGGTCGGCCCAGTACAGGTAACGCGGGTCTTCAATTTTCTGGTGCTTGCGCACCCCGTTAAAGCCCATCGCCTTGGCCAGTTCGACGTCGCGCTTGAGGGCGGCGTCGGACGGTGCGGTCATCAAGGTGTCGGGCCAGTAACCTTGGTCAAGCACCAGACGCAAGGCGTAGGCGCGTCCGTTAAGCATGAACCGGTCGCGGTTGATCGCCACCGAGCGCAGCGCGGTGTACGAATGGACCGTGTCGAGCACCACACCCTCGTGATGCAGCGTGATTTCGGCGTCAAGCAGCGTGGGCCGCTCGGGGCTCCACAGCAGTTCGTTGCGCGAGTCGTCGATGCCGGGGTCGGACAGGGCAATCTTGCGGTTCGCTTCGTGTCCCAGCAGTTTGTAATGGTCGTCGGCCAGCAGGTTGTCGCCATGCCAGATTTTTACTTCGACAAACAGGTCCTCGATAATGTCGCCGGTAGCGACAATCTCGCAGCCGATTTCGTACGTTTCAAAGATAGGGGTCCAGCGCAAGCTCTGGATGTAGGTCGATGCTACTTGTTCAAGCCACACGCTTTGCCAGATCCCCGTGGTGCGCGGATACCAGATCGAGTGCGGCTCGAGCAACCAGTCTTGCTTGCCGCGCGGCTTGGCAAGGTCGTGCGGGTCGTCCTCGGCGCAGACCGTCACCACTTGCTTGCCGTCTGCCTTGAGCGCACAGCTGATGTTGGCCGCAAACGGTGTATGTCCGCCCTCGTGCTCGGCCACCAGGCATTGGTTGACCCAGACCCGCGCGCGATAGTCGACGGCACCGAAATGCAGGATCGTGTGGCCGGCAGTGGGCAGGCACTCGAACTCCCGTTCGTACCAGCATACCGTATGAAAGCCCGTGTCGCCGATGCCGCTGGCGCTCGCTTCGGGCGGGAAAGGCACCTCGATCGTGTCGGTCCATTCGGTCGCGCCATTCGGAAATCTGAAGCGCCGCTCGTCGTCGAACACGAATTTCCAGGGACCGTTCAGGCTCACCCAATGGTCACGCACGAGCTGCGGGCGCGGATACTCAAAATCACTCATTGTTGTCCTCGCTGTGGGAAAGCACCGGAATCAGCAGGCTGCCCTGCATGCCGCCAGCATTGAAGCGCGCCAGCGCGGCGGCGCCAGCGCGCGCGGCTGCCCCTTTGCGGCACAGCGCCACGCAGGCGCCGCAAAAACCGGCGCCGGTCAGGCGCGCGCCGTAGACATCGGGCTGTACGCGCAAATAATCGGTCAGATAGTCGAGCGCGGGAATCGACACTTCATAGTCGTCGCGCAGGCTGGCGTGCGATTCGTTCATCAGCTCACCGAAACGGCGCGCGCCGACTCCGCCGACCGCTTCGAGCACCCGCGCGTTTTCGCGCACCACGTGACGGGCGCGCTGGCGCAGCGGCGCCGGCAGCGCCTCGACGCTGTCCGGGTCGGCCACGTCGCGCAGCGTCGGCACGCCCAGCCGGCGCGCCGCCTCGTCGCATTCCGCGCGCCGCTCGTTGTACTTGCTTGCCGCCAAGCTGCGCGGGACACCGGAGTCGACAACGATCATTTCGCTGTCGGTGGGAATCTCGCACAGCTGGTAGCTTAGCGTGCGCGCGTCGATGAACAGCATGTGGCCGGTGTCGGCCAGGCTGGCGGCCATTTGGTCCATGATGCCGCAATTGACCTTGGCATACGCAATCTCCGCCCGTTGCGCCATGCGCGCCAGCGCCACATCGTCGAATGGCAGCGCGAGCAGCGTGCGCAGCGCGCGCAGCATGGCCACTTCCAGCGCCGCGCTCGAGGACAGCCCGGCACCGACCGGCAGCGCGGTGCTGACATACACGCGCAGCGGCGGCACGCTGAAACCTTCGGCCTCGACCATGCGGATGCAACCTTCGATATAGCTGGCAAAGCCGGGCGGCGCCGCCTCGGCCGGGGCGAAGCGCACGCTTGCATCAAGCGTGGCCGAATACAGATTGAAATGGCCGTCGCGGCTGGCCGCCAGCGCCACTTCGGTGCGCTGGGGCGTGGCCACCGGCAGCATGTAGCCGTCGTTGTAGTCGGTATGCTCGCCGAGCAGGTTGACGCGCCCGGGCGCGGACTCATGGACCTGTGGCGCACCGCCGAAAAACCGTTCCATCGACAGCGCGCTCATGATGCTTGCACCTGCACAGCGCCTGTCACGTCGAACAGCACCTTTACCTGCTGCAATGCCAAGGCAGTCGTTTCGGGCAGCACATCCATGGCGAACATGCCCGCTCCCAGTTCGGTACCGGCCAGGAACTTAAGGCGCTCGCGCGTGCGAAAGGGCGGATAAAACTGCGCATGCAGCTGGGTTTCCGGGTGCGCGGCGCCGTCGGTGGGCGCCTGGTACCAGGCCATCAGGTAGGGAAAGGGGCGGTCCCACAGATGTTCGTATTTGAGCAGCACGGTCTTGAGGGCGCGCGCCAGGTCGCTACGCTGCGCCATTGTCAGGGCGGCGAAGTCGCGCGTGGGTGCGCGCGGCATCACCCACACCTCGAACGGGTAGCGCGCGCAAGCGGGCACGAAGGCGATCGCATGCTCGCCCACGTACAGCACGCGCTCGCCGCTGGCCGCCTCATCGCGCGCCATGTCGCACAGCAGGCTGCTGGCGTGTTTGTCGTAATAGTCGCGCTCTTGTGCCAGCATGCGCGCCGGCACCGGCGGCACCACGGGATAGGCGTAAATCTGGCCGTGCGGATGGTGCAAGGTAACGCCAACCTCGGCGCCGCGGTTTTCAAACGGCAGCACGTATGCGATGCCGGGCAAGGCGCCCAGCCGCACGCTGCGCTCACCCCACACCTGCAGCAGCAGGTCGATGCGCGAGAGCGGCAGCGCGCCCAGCGACGAGAGCGCATCCTGGGTGAAAACGACTACTTCGCAATGCCCGTGCCCCGGCGCGGTTGGCACCGTCAGCGCCGGCGCCGCGCTCGCGTTCAGCGCAAGCGAAGGGAAACGGTTGTCGAAGACGGCAATCTCGTAGTCGCCGGCCGGCATTTCCGTGGGATGGTCCGCGTCGCGCATGGGCGCGAGCGGGTTGTACTCCGGTGGCGGCTGGTACGTGCGGTTCTGGCGGTATGCCGCGTACGTGACCCATTCGCCGCGCAGCGGATGCCAGCGCAGGTGCGGATCGGCATGTTGCGGCTCCGGGAAGGGACTAGGCGCACTCAGGCCGGGCGAAATGGGCCGGTTGCTGTACAAGGTCATGTTGCGCCCGTCGGGCTTGATCAGGTCGAGGCTGTGCATAAATCATCTATCCAGCATTAACGTTGCCAGCGCGAACAACAGGTGCAGTCGCGTCAAAGGGAGGGATGCTATCACGCGGTTTTCAGCCCGATTTCGGGCCTTTTGGGCAGTCAATTTCTTGCCGAAAAGAGCTTGTGACCGCCGGTAAATGCGCGACGACATCGTCCTTTTTCTCCCATAGCGGGGAGGTAAGGGAGGCAGCGGTTTCACTGTAATCAAGGTTACATAATGTAGGCGCCCACCTACAGAAAAAAGAGGCGTTCTTACTGGAGGATCGCGGCAGACGGGTCGCCGCAGCGCGCGCCTGACGGCTGTGCGAGCCGGTTATTGATGGCAGGCCGTAGCATAGCTCGGCCGGGCACATCGCTTGACGCGTGATGGCCCGACACTGGCGGATGGAAATTTTTGATGGGCGCCGTTGACGACAACGCCCCGTGTCAAGCTGAGCCCCGATTTCCGGGAGCGCAGCAGGGCGCCGAGCCCCGCAGGGTGGTCCTACTTGGCCAGTTCGGCCATGGCCGCCGTGTACATCTGCAAATTTAGCAGCAACTGTTCGGTGCTGATGAATTCGTGCTCGGAGTGCCCTGAATACACCTTGCCCGGCATGCCGGGACCGAAGCTGACGGCATGCGGAAACAGGCGGGCATTGGTAGATCCCCCTACCGCCACGGCTTGCACATGCTTGACTCCGGTATAGTAGGAAAACACCGACAGCAGGGTGGGCACCTGCGGCGCATCGTCCTGGATCCACGGATCGCTCAGCTGTATTTTGATCTCGTCCAGCGCTACATGCCGCTTCTGCCACGCGTCGAGCGCCGCCCGCACTTCCGACTCGAGTTGCGCGCCGCTCTTGCCGCGCGGCCGCCTCAGGTTGATGCTCAACTGCAAACCGTCGCCTGCCTGCTTGATCACCGTGGGCGCAAACGTCATCGGCCCCATGAAGGCGTCGCGATAAGCGATCGTGCCAAAACGTTCGCCGTAGATCCCGGTGCCGATCATGTCGTTGAGGAAATTGACCAGCGCGCCCGCCTGGTTGTCGGGCCAATTCTGGACCTTGAGCGCGTCAGCGAGCATGCTGATTGCATTCACGCCATCTTCGGGCTTGGAGGAATGGGCCGAGACGCCGCGCGCCTTGATGCCCAGCTGCGTGCCGTGCCAGGCATAGCTGTAGCGCATCCCCTGCTGGCGCGCCGCGCGCGATCTGACCTGCGCTTCGAGCGCCGGCGTGGCATGCTCGATGGTCGCGCTCGCGTCCTCGGGAATCTGGCTGCCGAAAAAGCCGCCCGTAAACCCGCTGATAAAGGGAGCATCGGGAGCATTGGTCGGCCCCGGCCTGGCTGGCAGCGTCACGCTGACGGCGCCCCAGCCTTTCTCGGCGATGACGACCGGATACTCTGCATCGATGGTGATGTTCATTTGCGGCGGCACATGCGTCTTGAGAAACGCTTCAAGCGGCGCCCAGTCCGATTCCTCGGCCATGTAGACATACAGTTCGAGCCGTTTCGACAGGGCCAGTTTCTGGTCCTTGATCGCCTTCATCGCATACATGGCGGTGGCGATTGGTCCTTTGTCATCCTCGGTGCCGCGCCCGACCAGGCGTCCGGGTTCGCTGGTTCGGTCCAGCAGGAATGGCGACTGTTTCCATTTGGACGGATCGACCGGCTGCACGTCGCCGTGCGTGATAATGCCGACCCGCTCACTCGACTGGCCCAGCCCGATGACCACCACGTAGCCGTAATCAACATAGTCCAGGCCCAGACGCGCCGCATGCTCCTTCAGATAGTGCTTGAAGCCCAGGTGCTGCGCATTGCGCTCGAATGGCACGTCCTTGTCGGCCACGGTGTTGAAACTGACCATCGCCGCCAGGCTGTCAATGACGGCGCCGCCATAAGCGCGCACGGCATGCCGGGCCGCCCCGATCGCGGCCGGGCCCGGCTTGTGGGGGGCCGCATTCGCGCCCTGGGCAAAACCGAGCAGCAAGCTGGCAACGGTGGCGCAAACGGTGATGTATTCACGCATGAATGGTCGCTTTGTCGAGTGTGTAATTTCTGACGGACAAGTCTAGCACCATTTGGCCTGGCTGCCGCGCGGTGCCGCGCCACCCCAGGCGCCCCCGGATAGCTGAACCTGCGTCAAGTGCCCGCGTCGAACCAAGCTCGGCGTGATTGATCGAACCACTTGACGCTGGCGGGCGCGCCGCTTCCGCGCGTCCGGGGGATTTCATGGCAAACAGAAAATTACTTTGCGTTGGCGATGAGCACGGCTGCTGCGCGCTGCTGCCCGACTGGGAGTTGCACGCCGCCGCCACCTTGGCCGAAGCTGCCCGGTTACTGCGCACCAACGTCGTTCTCACCGGCTTGCTGTTCCTGCCGCGCCAGGGTGGTGCGCCTGGCCTGGCCGCCATCGACCGTTTCCTGCGCCACCACTGGCAAGTGCAGTGGGTGGGCGTGGCTGACGCCGCCACGGTACGCCAAAGTGGCTTTTGCGAACTGGCCGCCGAGCACTTGTACGACTATCACACGCTGCCGCTCGATCCGCCGCGCCTGCGCCACATCCTTGGCCATGCGCATGGGTTGGCGCTGCTGCATTCTGCCGCGCCCGCGCCGCACGCCGGGCCCATGGCCCTGACCGGGGCCAGCGCCGCCATCACCCGCTTGCGTGTCCAGATCCGCAAGATCGCCGGGGCCGACGCCCCGGTGCTGATTTGGGGCGAAAGCGGCAGCGGCAAGGAACTGGCGGCCCAGGCCATCCACAGCGCATCGGCGCGCGCCAGTGCGCCGTTCGTGCCGATCAACTGCGGCGCCATTCCCGCCGCCCTGATCCAGTCCGAACTGTTCGGCCATGCGCGCGGCGCCTTTACCGGCGCCGCGCGCGACAAGGTCGGCCTGATCGAGTCGGCCGGCGGCGGCACTGTCTTCCTTGACGAAATCGCCGACCTGCCCAAAGACTTGCAATCGAACTTGCTGCGCTTTCTCCAGGAAAAAACCATTTATCGTATCGGCTCGACCCGCTCGATCGCCATCGACGTGCGCGTGGTTGCCGCCTCGCACGTCAATCTGCAGCAGGCAGTGCTGGCCGGACAATTCCGCGAAGACCTGTATTACCGGCTCAACGTGCTGCCGCTGACGGTGCCCCCGCTGCGCGAGCGGCGCGACGACCTGGTCGCGCTGGCTGAACAGTTCTTCCATGCCTACGCGATCGACAAGCCGCCGCGCCTGAAGGGCTTCAGCGCGGCCGCCCGGCGCGCCCTGTGCGAGCACGATTGGCCCGGCAACGTGCGCGAACTGATCAATCGGGTACGGCGCGCGCTGGTGCTGGCCGAAGGACGCCTGATCGGTCCGCACGACCTCGGGCTGCCGGGGCCGCAGGCGGGCGTACCCGACGCGGTCCAGCTCGGCGACTCGCGCAGCCTGGCCGAACGCGCCGCCATTCTTGCCAGCCTCGAGCGTAGCGGCGGCAACGTGACACATGCTGCCCGCGAGCTGGCCATATCGCGCATGACGCTGTATCGCCAGATGGCCAAGCACGGCATCGCGCCCGACGCTCCATGACTGTCACAACCGTGCGACAAACGCCGGGACTGGCTGCCGCGTCCCCCGTCGCCCCGTACAGCAGGGTGCGCCACGCCGGCGGCCAAGTGCCCCTGTCGCACCAGCGTGACACTGTCAGACCGGTTTCAGGCGTAAGCGCGGGCACGGGCCCTGCACGCGCCGGAGAACAGCTTAAAAGTTCGTTTGCTTTCAACGACTTGGCGCCGGCGGCGCGGCCATGGCACCAACTTTGCACTAGGTACTGGGCCGGGCTGCGCAAGTCCGGTGCATTTCACCATACACATTTCACCAACAAAAAGGGGTTCTTCATGAAACAAACTATCCTGGCCGCAGCGATCGCCATGGCGTTCAGCATGAACGCGTTCGCCAATCCCGCCAATACCGCTACCAACCCGTCCGGCAGCAGCGGCGGCGAAATGAACCAGACCGCGACCACCAGCACCACGCAAGGAGGCGACGCGCCGCAGGCGAACGAACAATCGCTGGCGATGCAGGTGACCGACTCCGGCAACGACAAAAGCACGGGCAAGAACAACAGCGTTGGCGACGCCCTGGGCGCGGGCACGGGCGCGGCGGCAGCCAACAATGGCGCCACCGCAACGTCCAACTTTTCAAACGCTTTCAACACCACCACCGCCATCGCCAGCAGCTCGCTGGTGGGCACCGTGACGGGCAACGCGATCACCAATATCGGCAATACCGCCAACTTCGCCGGTAACAGCAATGGCGGGACCGGCACCGGCGGCGCCGGCGCCGCCGGCAGCGGCGGCAGCGCTTCAAGCGTGGGCGGCGCTGGCGCGGCGGCCAGCGGCGGCAATGGCGGCAACGGTGCGGCCGGCGCGGGCGGCTACGGCGGCGCCGGTGGCTTCGGCGGGGCCGGTGCGGGCGCATCTGGCGGCAGCGGCGGCAGCGGCGCGGCGGGCGGCACTGGCGCCAACGGCAGCGCGGCCAATGGCGCCGTGTTGGCTGGCAGCGCGCTCGGCGCTGACGGCGGCAACGGCGGCGTCGGCGGCAGCGGCGGGCTGGCGGCGGGCGGCAATGGCGGCGCCAGCGGCGCTGCGACCGGCGGCAACGGCGGCGGTGGCGGCGCGGCAGCGGGCGGTTATGGCGGTGCCGGCGGCGGCGGCGGCGCAGGCGGCCTGGCGCTGGGCTCGACCGCCGACTCGGCCAACAGCGGCACTGGCGGCGCGGGCGGCACGCCCGGCTCCGATCCGGCCGGCAGCAGCAGCGGCGGCGCGGCAACCACGGGTGACGCCAGCGCAACAGCTGGCGACACCACGGTCGGTGACGCCGGCGCAGGTGGCGCCGGGGCCATGGGCGGCACGGCCACGGCCGGCACCGGCGGCGCCGGCGCGGCGCCTGCCAGCACGGCAGGCAACGGCGCCAGCGCCACGGTGGGTGACGGCGGCGCAGGTGGCGCAGGTGCGGCTGGTGGCAGCGCCACCGGCGGCGCCGCTACCAACGGTTCGCCTACGGTCGGTGACGCCAGCGGCGGCACGGGCGGCATGGGCGGCGCAGGCGGCGGCGGCAACAGCGGCGGCGCTGGCGGCGCCGGCGGCCTGGGCGGCGGCGGCAATAGCGGCGGCGCCGGTGGCGCCGGCGGCCTGGGTGGCGGCGGCAATACCGGCGGCGCGGGCGGCGACGGCGGCACCAACACGGCTGGCGCGGGCACGGGCGGCAATGGCGCAGCCGGCACCGGCGGCAATGGCGGCAGTGCCACTGTCAATGCCGGCACCTTCGACATGTCGAACACCATGAGCAATGTTGGCCAGTCGGCCGCCGGCATCATGTCGGTGGTGCAGAACAATGGCTTCTCGTCGCTGATCCAGCAAAGCGTGAACGTGCAGTCCAACCTGACGCTGGGCCGCTAAGTCTTGGGCCGGTGTGCCTGCTGGCCCGGCGCACCGGCTTTTTCTACGCCAGCAAGGAGGAGCTTGATGCTATCGACCACCCATTTATGCGCAAGCAGCGCGCTGGCAACGCTGCTTGCGCTGACGCCACACGTGCAGGCAGCCCAAGCCAACGCGGCCGACGCGGCCGACGCGGCCAACGCGGCCGACGCGGCCAACGCGCAAGCGTCCCGTAGCGGCGCGCCGGCGGCTGCGGCGCCTCGTGCAGCGCCGGACTATGTACCCGGCTTCGGCCTTGCCGCCGCCCCCGCCCGGCTGGACAGTTCGCGCGGCGGCAGCGACGGCATGGCCACTAGCGCCAACCTGCGCGGCGCGGTCACGGGCAACCGCGCCAGCAACGTCGTCACCGGCGCCAACACAATCCAGGCCAGCTCGTTCGCGGGAGCGACCGGCATTCCCATCGTGATTCAAAACTCCGGTGCGAATGTGCTGATCCAGAACGCAACGATCATCAACCTGCAGTTCCGGCAATGAGGCAAAGCACGATGCGCAACATTGTGCGCGAATTGGTGGGCAAATCAATGAGATTCGTGATGCCAGCGATGCCGCCAGAGCTGCGGCGAAAACCCACGCGAACACCGCTGCGCCCCCTGATGCGACTGATCCTGCCGGGCGCGGCGTTATTGCTGAGCACGCCTGACAGCGCTTCGGCGCTGGAACTCGCCGTGTCCGGCGCGCGCTTCAACGTACCGGCCAGCAGCCTGAAGGAGATTCGTTTCCGCAGCACGCTGCGCCAGCAATACGATTTCAGTTGCGGGTCGGCCGCACTGGCCACGCTGCTGACCCACCATTACGGGCAAGCCGTCAGCGAAGCGCAAGTGTTCGAGGCCATGTATTTGCGGGGGGACCAGGACAAAATTCGCAAAGAAGGTTTTTCCATGCTCGACATGCAGCGCTTCCTTGCCTCGCACGGACTGCGCGCGGACGGTTTCCAGCTGCCGCTGCAAAAACTTGTGGACGCCGGATTGCCCGCCATCGTGCTCGTCTCTGACAAGGGCTACAGCCATTTCGTGGTCGTCAAGGGCGTGGCCGACGGGCGCGTATTGCTGGGCGACCCCGCAAGCGGCGCCCGTGCGCTGACGCGCACCGCGTTCGAAGCCATCTGGACCAGCAAGCTGCTGTTTGTCGTGCACGGCTACCGGGACGCGCCGAGCTTCAATATTCCGGCCGACTGGCGCGCCGCGCCGGCTGCCCCGCTGGCCGCCGTGGTCGGGCGCGAATCACCGGCGATACTGCCCTTGCCCAAGCTCGGGCCGGGCGACTTTTGACAGGAGCGGCCATGCATATTATGTTCACCTTCATCTCGCGCGCTTGCGCGGCCTGCCTGCTGGCGGTTACGGCCGCGGCCCAGGCCGCGCCCGCCGGCTGGATCGCGGTCGACAGCGCCACGCTTGAGCGCTCGCGCGGCGGTTTTATCACGGCCGGCGGACTGACCGTCTCGCTTGGTATCGAACGCCTAGTATCGATCAACGGCAGCGTGGTTTCGCGCACTAGTTTCCACATTGCCGACATCGGCAGGCTCGACGCCGAACAGGCGCGTCAAACCGGCGCTACCCTGTCCGCAATCAAACTGATCCAGAACGGCGGTGACAACATGATGCTGGCTGGGCTTTCCAACGACACGCTGTCCGGCATGGTCATCCAGAACACCCTGAACGACCAGCGGATCGACAGCAAGACCATCATCAACGCGTCCGTCAACAGCATCGGTTTATTAAAGACAATCAATTTCAACGGCAACGTCAGTGAGGCGATCGCGCAAGCAGTCGTTCCCCGCTGACCGGAGGAAGCATGCGATCCATTTTCGTTCACGGCGTGCGCGGCGCTGGCCTCGCCGCCATCCTGTGCAGCCCCATGGCACATGGCCAGGGGCCAGCCGTCGCAGCCGGCGTACAGGCTCAGCTTGCGGACCTGCAGCGCCAGCTGGCCGAGCAGCGACTGCTCATCGACGCCCTTGCGCGCGAACTCGCCGAGGCCCGTCGCGTGTCTGCGCCTGAAGCCCCTCCTCTTGCCGCACGCTCACAAGTTGCGCCTTCACCAGTTGCGCCTTCACCAGTTCTACCTTCACCAGTTCTACCTTCACCAGTTCTACCTTCACCAGTTGGGCCTTCACGAGTCCCACGCCCGCTTGCCGTCAGCCCGCTTGCCGCGAGCCCACTTTCCGCGAGTCCACTTTCCGCCAGCCCGCTTTCCGCCAGCCCGCTTGTCGCCAGCCCGATCCTCGCCAGCCCGCTTGCCCCCGCATCCCTCAACGCGCCAGTCCTGACAGCAGTGCAACTCGACGCCAAACGCGGCACCGGCAACGCCGCCCTTTCCGAGCCCTCTGGCAGCCTCGCCGACGTTCCCGCCACTGCGCCCGCAGGCGTCTCCACGACCACGCCTGCAACGGCCGCCGACGGGCGCGCGGTACGGCCAGCGGCTGCGACTGGCACGACGCCCAACGCCGGTGCCCAGGACAGCGCGCGCGCGTCCCCTGACGCCGCCACTGCGCCAAGGCGGCCTGCGCCCCGCACCGGCTATGCGGCGGTGGACGCGGCAGCCGCGCCCACCGCGCCCGCTCCCACCACGCCTGCACCCACCACGCCCGCATCCAGCCCGGTCGGCAAGCCGCCGGCCAGCCGCGGCCGCCCGCCGGAAGTCGCGCCGCTATTTGAGCAACCCGGCGTACTGACCCCCACCGGCAAGTTCATCTTCGAGCCGGCAGTGCAGTTTGGCTATTCCTCGAGCAACCGGGTGGCGCTGGTTGGCTACACCATCATTCCCGCCTTGCTGATCGGCCTGGTCGACGTGCGCGAAGTCAAGCGCAATACCACCACCGCCATTCTCAGTGGACGACTAGGCCTGACCAACCGCCTGGAAATCGATGCCAAGATTCCCTATGTCTACCGCTCCGACGCCACCGTGAGCCGCGAAATTTTTACCGGCACCGCCGTTGAAAACGTGTTCGGCACCAGTGGCAAAGGGATCGGCGACGCGGAAGTAGGCATGCGTTATCAACTCAACAGCGGCGGCCCGGACAGCGCCTATTATGTGGGTTCGCTGCGCTTCAAATCGCGTACCGGGCGCGACCCGTTCAGCGTCATCACCGATTGCGTCCAGCGCTGCATCGGCCCAAATGCCAGCGGCACCGGTCTGCCGCTCGACTTGCCGACAGGCTCGGGCTTTTTTTCCATCCAGCCTGGCCTGACATGGCTGTTCCCATCCGATCCGGCCGTGTTTTTCGGCAGCGTCAGCTACTTGCACAACTTCAAGCGCAGCGACGTCAGCCGCACCGTACTGGGAGGCGAACGCGAGTTCCTGGGCGAAATCAAACCGGGCGATATTGTCGGCTTCAATTTTGGCATGGGACTGGGCCTGAATGAAAAGGCGTCCTTCAGCCTCGGCTACGATCACAGTTCGATCGGGCGCACCCGGCAAAACGGCATCGTTTCTCCCGGCGCCGTGCGCACCCAGCTCGGCACCCTGCTGCTGGGCTTTTCCTACCGCATCAACGACACGCGCAGCCTGAACGTGGCGGTCGGCGCCGGCCTCACGCGCGACACGCCCGACGTCACGCTGACGGTGCGCATGCCCACCACGTTTTGACGCCTTCCACTAATCTCGCTAACATGGACGGCATTGACATGATCCGGGTTTGCCATGCATCCAGTCCCCCTCGTCCACACCACGCGCAGCTATCCCGCATCGGGCTTATCGGGCCTATCGGGCTTATCGGACTTGTCAGACATCTCAGGCTTATCCGGTTTATCGGACATATCGGCGTTATCGGGCGCGCCGGACGCGCGGGACACCTTTAGCGCACACGGTTACCTGGTCGAAAACATCCACATGGGTTCGGTTGCCGTGGTCGACACCGACGGCAAGTTGCTCTGGTACGCTGGCGATCCAAGCGCCCTGACCTTCACCCGCTCCGCGCTCAAGCCTTTTCAGGCGCTTCCCTTCGTGCTGGCCGACGGTCCCGCGCGCTTCGGCATGAACAGCGCCGAACTGGCGCTGCTGTGCGCCAGCCATTCCGGCGAGCCATCGCACCTGGCCGGCGTCCAGGCGATTCTCGCCAAAATCGGCCTCGATGAAAGCCACCTCGAGTGCGGTTGCGGCACGCCGCTCTACTACGACACGGTGGGCGAGGCCCCGCCCACGTATGCGTGGCGCCCCCTGCACCACAATTGTTCCGGCAAGCACAGCGGCTTTTTGGCTTGGTGCCGTCTGCATGACGTGCCTGGCCGCGACTATGTCGATCCAGCCCACGCACTGCAACAAGAAATCCGTCGGACGCTGGCGGTCACGGTCAACATGCCGGCCTCGAGCATGCCGACCGGCCTTGACGGCTGTTCGGCGCCGAATTACGCGTTGCCGCTGGACCGCCTGGCTCACCTGTTCGCGCGTCTTGGCAGCGGCGCCGCCGACCGGCAGCATGGCGCGGCGATGGGGGATTTGTTCGACGCCATGACCGCCCATCCGCACATGGTGTCGGGCGCGCAGCGCTGCGACTACGCTTATATGCAGGCGGGCGCCGGCGATTGGGTCAGCAAGGTTGGGGCCGATGGCGTGCAGACGATCGGCATCCGTTCCGCCGGCTTGGGCATCGCCGTCAAGATCGCCGACGGCGCCGCGCGCGCACTGCACACCGCGACCTTCAGTGTCCTGGACCAGCTCGGCTTACTGGACAATGCGCGGCGCGCCATGCTCGAACAGTATCGCCAGCCCCCGTTGAAAAATGCGCGGGGACTCACCGTAGGCGACATCCGCTCCGTGCTGACGCTGCGCCGTCCCGGCTGAAGCGCCGCCGGCAACCCGGCTCAAGCGCTAGGCTCAAGCGCTCGGCTCGGGCGCTCGTCTCAAGCGCTTGTCTCAATTTTTTACTCGGTCGACAACACCAGCGTTTCCTTGATTTCCTCCATCACCACATAGCTTTTCGACTGCGCCGCTCCCGGCAGTTCGAGCAGCATGTCGCCCAGCAACTTGCGATACTCGGCCATCTCGTGAATGCGCGCCTTGATCAGGTAATCGAAATCGCCCGACACCAGGTGGCATTCCTGCACCTCAGGTATGCGCAGCACTTCGCGCCGGAACTGTTCAAAAGCCGAGGCCGATTTTTGGTTCAGTGTAATTTCAACGAACACCAGCAGCTTGGCGCCCAGCGCCGCCGGATCGACCCGCGCGTAATACCCGCTGATGACCCCGTCGCGTTCCATCCGCTTGACGCGCTCGATGCAGGGCGTCACCGACAAACCGACCCGCTCGCCCAGATCCTTCATGGAGATCCGCCCCTCTTGTTGCAGGATGCGCAAAATATGCCGGTCCAGCTTGTCCAGCATCCGGCTTGATTCTTTTTGAATTCGCATGAAAATCCACTAAATATAAGCGGTTATACGTGAACAAACACTAAGTGAATGGCCATAATATAACGGAAATTCTGGAAACACCACTATAAATCAATGGGAGCAGGCATGCGGGTCGTGATTCTGGGCAGCGGCGTTATCGGTGTGACCACGGCGTACTACCTGGCCAAGGCTGGCCATGAGGTGACGGTGATCGACCGCCAGAGCGCCCCCGCCATGGAAACCAGCTTTGCCAATGCGGGCCAGATTTCCCCCGGCTACGCCTCGCCGTGGGCAGCGCCCGGCATCCCGCTCAAAGCCATGAAATGGATGCTGCAGCGCCACGCGCCGCTGTCCATCACCCCGGACGGCACCACCTTCCAGCTCAAGTGGATGTGGGAAATGTTACGTAATTGCACCGCCGAGCGCTACGGCGTCAACAAGGAACGCATGGTGCGCCTGGCCGAGTACAGCCGCGACTGCTTCAAGGAATTGCGCGACCAGTCCGGCATTACGTACGAAAGCCGCCAGCGCGGCACCATGCAGCTGTTTCGTACCGAAGCGCAGTTTGCCAGCGCCGCCAAGGATATCAAGGTACTGCAGGATTCCGGCGTGCCCTATGAACTGCTCACGCGCGCGCAACTGGGCAGCGCCGAACCGGCGCTGGCCCATGCCGGCGCCAAGCTGGTCGGCGCGCTGCGCCTGCCGAACGACGAAACCGGCGACTGCCAGCTGTTCACCACGCGCCTGGCGGCCTTGGCCGAAGCGCTGGGCGTCACGTTCCGTTACAACGTCGCCATCGACCGCTTGCACGTGGCGGGCAACAGCATCGCCGGCGTGCAGTGCGGCGACGAGCGGATGGTGGCCGACGCCTACGTGGTCGCGCTCGGCGCTTATTCGACCGTGCTGCTCAAGTCCATCGTCGACATCCCGGTCTATCCGATGAAAGGCTACTCGATCACCGTGCCAATTACCGACGCCTCCAAGGCACCGGTGTCGACCATTCTTGACGAAACCTACAAGATCGCCGTCACCCGCTTCGAAGACCGCATTCGCGTCGGCGGCATGGCCGAAATCGCCGGCTTCGACCTGCGCCTGAACCCGCGCCGCCGCGCCACGCTGGAAATGGTCGTGGGCGACCTGTTCCCCGGCGCCGGCGACGTCGCGCAAGCATCGTTCTGGACCGGCTTGCGTCCCATGACCCCGGACGGCACGCCAATTGTCGGGCGCACGGCGCTGGGCAACCTGTTCCTCAACACCGGCCACGGCACGCTCGGCTGGACCATGTCCTGCGGTTCGGCGCAAATGCTGGCCGACCTGATGTCGGCCAAGCGCCCCGCGATCCCGTTCGACGACTTGGCGGTGGGCCGCTACGCCGGCCGTGGCGTGCGCACCGCGCTCGACCTCGCCAACGCCTGAGCAGCCGGGACGTCCAACCCGGACGACCAACCCGAACCACCAACGACGGCGGCTTGCGAGAGGTGAAATATCCTCTCATCGCCGCCGTTTTTCTTATCATTTATTTCAATGACAGCGACAGCGCGCGCAACTGCCGCGTGACCATCCCTGCCCACAAACGCCCAGGCCAACGTGGAGTCGGACATTTTTATCCACCGCCTGCCGCCCACTCGCAGACCGCTATTCGACCGTGATCGGCAAGTCGCGCCCGGCCAGCGCCACATTGCCCGCAAAGTCCGCCGCGTATACGCGCACCAGGTAGTCGCCCGGCGCCAGCGAGGCCGGATTCCAGCTCCCGGTCCTGGCGGCGCCATCGCGCACCACGTTTGTCAGCACGTACAAAAACCGCGTGGTGGCGCTGCCGTAGACCGTGATGCCGCTCTCTTTCGCGTACGCCACCTGCACGCTTTCCCGGTCCGGCGGCAGCCGGTTGAATTCGATATTCACCAGCGGCTGCTCGTAGCCCGGCAGCGGCGTGCCGTCCGCGTGCAGGATCTGGTAGCCGGCCTTGTACAGACCGAGTTTGCGCCGCGCCGCGTTGCCGTCGCTCTGGTCATACGCTTCAGCGACGATCGCCAGCGGCCCGCCGGCGCGCGCCACCAGCACCGGCTTGCCCGCCTTGCGCGAAAGCGCCACGCCGTTCGCGTCGCGCAGCGTGATGGCATCGATGTGCGGCACGACGCGGTCCGACAAGCCCGCAAACGGCAGCGCGAGGGGATTGGCTTCGCCGCCCGCCATGTGGCGCACCAGGTGCACATGGAACATGCTGTTTACCGTGCCGAGCGTATCGCCCACGGCAAAGCGCGTGCCGCGCTTGACGCGCACGCGCTCCGGCTTGCCCTTGTCGTCATTGGTCACGGCAAAGCGCGCCGGGTCCACCGAAACGTTCTTGAGCGTGCGCCCCACCCGCAGGTGGATGTACGAAAAGCCGTCAAAGCCGATCCCTTCGCCGACGCTGCCAAAGCCGCCGTTGGGCAAAGGGTTGCTCACCTTTTCGTTCGACACCGACAGCACCGGCGCGCCCATCGCCCCCTGCACATCGAGCCCGTTATGGAAGTGATGCAGGTTCTCGCCGTCATAGCTGCCGCGTGCTTCACCGACGATGCCGACCACTTCATGCTTGCCGTTCTGCGGCGCCAAGGGCCACGGAAAAACCGCCGGCGTCGTCGCCGCGCCAGCAGCGGGGGTAGCAGAGGCAGTAACCACCGACGCCGGCACCGGCCGCGCCGCAGACTGCACGCCGCGCGGCGCCACCTTGCGCAGCACGCCGTTGAGCGCGTCGCTCACATACAGCGCGCCCTCGCGGTCGATCGCCATGCCCGCCGGGCGCGCAAAGCGCACCGACTTCGCGTCACCGATGGCGATGTCGATGCCGATCCCGGTCAACCCGACCAGTTGTCCGCCTGGCGCCACCTGCAAGATGCGCCCGCGGCTCATGTCGCCCACATACACAAAGCCGTCACCGGTGACCGCCAGCGCCAGCGGGCGCCGCAACAGCGGGTCGTCCACGTCCGGCACCGAACGCACCAGCGTTTCCACCATGCCGTCCGCACTGATTCGGCGGATGGCGCCGAAGCGGGTGTCGGCCACGTACAGCGCGCCCGCAGCGTCAATCGCGATCCCGGTCGGCGTGTCGAACATGGCGCTTGCCGCCGGGCCGTCGAGCGCGCCGGGCACGCCGCTGCCGGCGACCGTGCTCACCAAGCCGTCCACGCCGATGCGCCGGATCCGGTCGTTGTAGGTGTCGGTCACATACACATTGCCGGCCTTGTCGAGCGCCACGCCGATTGGGGCGTTGAACTGCGCCTGGCGCGCCGCGCCGTCGCGAAAGCCTGCCGTGCCGTCACCGGCGAGCGTCGTCACCACGCCCTGCATCGTAACTTTGCGGATGGCGTTGTTGCCGGTGTCGGCCACGATCAGGTTGCCAGCCGGGTCGAACGCGACGCCCGACGGCGTGTGAAAGGCCGCTGCGGCCCCGCTGCCGTCGCTGCGCCCTTCGCGCCCGCCGGCCAGGATGGTGACCTGGCCATCAAGGCCGACGCGCGCAATCCGGTTATGTTCGCCCGCATCGGCCACGTACACATTGCCCTGCCGGTCCAGCGCCACGCCGAACGGATCGGCAAAGCCACCGGCCACGTCGGACACCGTCGCCGGCCACCCCATGGTCGTGGCCGCCGGCTTGCCCGCCAGGCGCGCACCGGGCGCCTGGCCTGCGGTGCCGATCAGCCATCTCGGCGCGCCGAACACCGCCACGACCGCTGCTGCCACCAGGATCGCCGCCGTTATCGCCAGCACCACGCCCGCTGCGGCCAACCGGGTTTTCTTCATTTTCAAACCATTCACCTGCCTCTGCCGTTTGCGAGACGCAAGCTTAACCGAAGCCCTGCTACACTGCTAGCGAGCAGCTCCCCCACACCTTGAAGGCGGCAATGCAAACACACCCAATCAACGCCCTGGTCAGCGCGGCCCACGATGCGATCAACCGCGAAGACTTCGATTCGCTGATGGAGTTTTACACCGACGACGCGACCGTCGTCGTGGTCCCGGGCCGGGCCGCCAACGGCAAGGAGGAAATCCGCAGCGCCTTCGTCGCGCTCGCAGAACACTTCCAGCACACGCTGTACGTCACGCAAGGGGACATGATTGTTATCGAAGGGGGCGACAGTGCGCTCGTCATCGCGCAGGTCAATGTGCGCGCCAACATGAAGTCGAGTGCGCCTACCATGGAAACGCGCAACGCCAACTACGTCTTCAAGCGCGGCGAAGACGACCAGTGGCGCTGCATCGTCGACAATTCGTACGGAGCGGCGCTGCTCAACCAGCTGCCGGTGTAGTTGTTAACTGCCCGTCTCGGGCAAAAACACAACCAGCTCGGCGTCGCGCACCGCCGCCTGCGCGGCCGCTTCCTGGGCCAGGTGCAAAAAATGCAGGCGCACTTCCTTGGCGCCGGTTTCGGCCGCCGGCGTGGTGCAGCGGCGCGCCCGGTGGTGCAGCACCGCGCCCGACGGCGAAATGAGGGCCGCCGTCATCATCGGCCCCTGCGCATAGATTTCAACCGCCTCGGCCTGCGCCGTGGTCGAGAGCAAATGGGTGTGCCCGCACTCGTCGGACGTGCCGAATTCAAGCTTGCCGCTGGCGCGCACCACCGCGTATTCGCGGTTGACCAGCGCCCGGCCGTCATGGTCGTCGACCAGCTTGAAGCGCTCCGTAAACACCTGGCCGCGCGGCCCGCGCACCGACGCGTCCGACGCCGGCGTCGACAAGGCGCGACCGGTATCCTTGATGACCTGGCTGCGCAGCATCTGGTTGGGCATCAGCTTGGGCGCCACCGCGCAGCGGCAAACACACAAGTCGTTTTCCAGCGCCACGTTCTTGCCGTTCCAAGATTCGGGAATGCGCGGGCCCACGCACTGGATCTTGCCCGCCGTCTGGCAGGCCGGGCAGCTCACCAGGTCCCCCTCGAGCGCGATCGGCACGCCGTCGATCCGGCCCTCGCTGCTGGCCGAAATGACCTTGCCCCCGCTGCTGGTGGGGGCGCCGAGGGTAATCGTATACCGCCGCATCAGAGCGGACCTGCGGACTTGCGCATCGCGATTGTGATGATTGAACGCATATTTTCCCTTTACGACAACAAATGTCAGTGCCGTCAAACTTTGTGGCCGAGTTGTAAGGTTACGGTCTGTCACGAATCAGGCTTTGATCTCGGTCAAGAGTTTTCTGGGGAAACCTTGCGTCAACTTTGTATACCCCTTTGTCAACACTGTACTATCGCATCAAAAACCGTCAACCTTTGGGAAATTAGTTGCATTTCATGCAGCTAACAGGATGCGGGCAAGCAACTGTGTTACCCTGAAGCAGGGGACGTTCAGCCGGGCTTTCTCACACGCATATACCGTTGCGGCTACACCGATCGTTCCATTGCGCCTGGCCCGGCGCCGGCGCTCAGCCCCACCTGCTCATTTGCTCATTGCTAACCTGCCCATCTGCCCACGTCCCCACATGTTCATTCTAAAAAAAGGCCGGTCAGATCAGCTAATGCTGGTCGGCTACGGCGCCACACTTGCCGTCCTGTTCCTCTTTGGGGGTATTGCTGCCGCATCCGGCGTCGGCGCCCTGTATGCGGTACCCATGCTGGTGGCCGGTGCGGTGCTGCTGGCCGGCTTCGTTGTGCTCGCAGGCGCGCGCAAGGAAAGCGCGGACGGCGAATCGGTGCATCCGGTGTCGCAATCGCTGATCAAGGCCGGCGCCTTGCAAAACGCCATTTTCAACAGTGCCAACTTTTCCAGCATTGCCACCGACGCCCAGGGCGTGATCCAGATTTTCAATGTGGGCGCCGAACGCATGCTCGGCTACCTGGCACAAGACGTCGTCGACCGCATCACACCGGCCGACATTTCCGACGCCCAGGAAGTCATCGCGCGCGCCAAGAGCCTGTCCGACGAGCTCGAAGAACCGATCGCGCCCGGTTTCGAGGCGCTGGTGTTCAAGGCTTCGCGCGGGATTGAAGACATTTACGAACTCACGTATATCCGCAAGGATGGCAGCCGCTTCCCGGCGGTGGTATCGGTCACGGCGCTGCGCGACGCGCAAGACGCCATCATCGGCTACCTGCTGATCGGCACCGACAACACGGCCCGCAAGGAAGCCGAAGAAGCGCTGCTGCGCGCCGGCGCCTTGCAAAGCGCCATTTTTAACAGCGCCAACTTTTCCAGCATCGCCACCGACGCCCAGGGCGTGATCCAGATTTTCAATGTCGGCGCCGAGCGCATGCTGGGCTACACGGCCGCCGACGTGGTCGACAAGATCACCCCCGCGAATATCTCGGACCCGCAAGAAGTGATCGAGCGCGCCGAGTCGCTCAGCCTGGAACTGGACGCGGCCATCGCCCCCGGCTTCGAAGCGCTGGTGTTCAAGGCCTCGCGCGGCATCGAAGACATTTACGAATTGACCTACATCCGCAAGGATGGCAGCCGTTTTCCCGCCATTGTTTCGGTCACCGCCCTGCGCGACGCCCAGGACGCGATCATCGGCTACCTGCTGATCGGCACCGACAACACTGCCCGCAAGCAAGTCGAAGCCGAACAGGAATTGCTCGACCAGAGCCTGCGCGACCAGCAGTTCTACACCCGTTCGCTGATCGAATCGAATATCGACGCGCTGATGACGACCGACCCGCGCGGCATCATTTCCGACGTCAACCAGCAAATGGTCGCGCTCACCGGCTGCACCCGGGACGAGATGATCGGCGCCCCGTTCAAGAATTATTTCACCGACCAGAAGCGCGCCGAAACCGGCATCAAGCGCGTGCTGCGCGAAGGCAAGGTCACCAACTACGAACTGACCGCGATAGCGCGCGACGGCACCCAGACCGACGTGTCCTACAACGCCACGCTGTTCTACGACCGCGACCGCAACCTGAAAGGCGTGTTCGCCGCCGCCCGCGACGTTACCGAACGCAAGCAGATCGAACGCACTCTGAACGAAAACAATGTCGAACTGGAAAGCGCGAAAGCGGCTGCCGAAAAGGCCAACCTGGCCAAGTCGGATTTCCTGTCGAGCATGAGCCACGAACTGCGCACCCCGCTCAACGGCGTGCTCGGCTTTGCCCAACTGATGGAGTCGGCCACGCCGCCCCCAAGTCCTGCCCAGCAGCGCTCGATCAGCCAGATTCTCAAGGGCGGCTGGTATTTGCTGCGCCTGATTAACGAAATCCTCGACCTGGCCATGATCGAATCGGGCAAGGTGACCATTTCCTCCGAACCGATGTCGCTCGCCGAAGTCCTGCTCGACTGCAACGTACTGATCGGCCCGCAAGCGCAAAACCGCGGCATCGGCCTGGTCTTCCCTTCGTTTGACGAGGCGCTGTACATCCATGCCGACCTCACGCGCGTCAAGCAGGTCATGATCAACCTGCTCTCGAACGCCATCAAGTACAACCGTCCGGGCGGCGTCGTCACCGTGCGCTACGAGCGCAGCGGCGCCGACAGCGTGCGCATCCTCGTGGCCGACAGCGGCAACGGCCTGACCGCGTCCCAGATCGGGCAACTGTTCCAGCCTTTTAACCGCCTGGGCCAGGAAGACAGTACCGAAGAAGGCACCGGCATCGGTCTGGTGGTCACCAAGCAGCTCGTGGAACTGATGAACGGCGTCATCGGCGTGACCAGCGAGCCGGGCATCGGCACCGAATTCTGGGTTGAATTCCCCATCGCCAGCGCGCCATCCTTGATTGAAGCGATGCCGTCGGCCAACGCCAGCGAAATCATCGCGGCGCCCGACACCGCCACCGGCAAACTGCGCACGCTACTGTATGTGGAAGACAATCCGGCCAATATGGAACTGGTCGAGATGCTGATCGCCCGGCGCAGCGACCTCAAGCTGCTGACCGCCATCAACGGCCACCTGGGCATCGTCATGGCGCGCTCCTACCAGCCCGACGTGATCCTGATGGACATCAATCTGCCCGGCCTGTCCGGCTTTGGCGCACTGAAAATCTTGCTGAACGATCCCGCCACCGCGCACATACCGGTCATCGCCCTGTCGGCCAACGCCGTGCCGCGCGACATAGAACGCGGCATGGATGCGGGCTTTTTCCGCTACCTGACCAAGCCGATCAAGGTCGTCGAATTCATGGACGCGCTCGATGTTGCACTGCATTTTGCGCAGCAGAACGGCTTGGCGCCCGAAGTGGACGCTATCGGCGAAAAGTAAGTGCGGGAAACAGATGCACCCGTGCAAATAACATTTTTTATTTGGGCCGTGGAAGGCGTCACGGCACCAAAAAGTGCTATCGTAAGCGTGCCAGATTTTTAATCAGCAACAAGACCCAAGCGCCCCGCCCCCGCGCCGCAGTCCCTGCCACACTCCATTGTTCAGCCAACACCACCGCTGACCTACTGAAAGAGGGATGCCGCGTGCACCAGCAAGCCAGAAACAATACCGCGATGATGATCATTGTCGAGCAGGGCATCGTCCATGACAGCCTGCACGGAGCGGTCAAGGCGTGGCGCTTTCTCGCCGCCAACGACGTGCCCGAAGACGTCATCTTGCGGGTGCTGTCGGAGCCGGCCAGGCGCCGCACTGTTGACGTTTGCCAGCAAGCGAGCGGCTAACGCTGGCACCCCGGCCTACATCGCCGGTAATCGTTTTCTTACACGGACGCAGCTTAGCTGCCGACATCGGGCACAAGTTGTTGCGCGCATAATGAATTTTTAGATTATGCAAGCGCGTCCATCCATGCTGATCCACTGCCTCCCCGACCTCACAACGCTCGCCCCGGCTGCACGCACCAGCGCCGCCGTGGCATCCTCGCGCGCACTGTATGCGCAACTCGAAAACGGCCCGCGCGACGACGCGGCAGCCGCCAGTGCCGCTTACCTCAACGGTCAGCTCGCGCTGGCCGAAGCCCTGCCCTGCGACTTGCCCGCCGACCCGGCCGCGCTGGCCGGCTGGGCCGCGCCGCGCAGCGCCGCCGTCGCCCGCCAGTACCGCCACTACCTGGCCGAACGCAAGCAAGGGGCGCCGCGCAGCTACTTCAGCAACCGCGCGCACGTGCTGTACTTTCTACGCTGCGCCGCGCCCACAAAACTGGTGGACGGCGCCTGGCTGTTCGGCGCCCTGCGCCGCTGGCACGAAAATGAATTTCGCCCCTTAATCAAAACCTACATCGAAGAACTGGGCGACGGCCTGCCCGCCAAAAACCACGTGGTACTCTATCAGCGCCTGCTCGACAACCATGCCTGTAATGACTGGCGCGGTCTGGACGACACGTACTTTAACCAGGGCGCCATCCAGCTCGCCCTCGCCTATGCGGGCGCCGAGTACTTGCCCGACTATCTACCGGAAATGGTGGGCTACAACCTGGGCTACGAACAACTGCCGCTGCATCTGCTCATTACCTCCTACGAGTTGAATGAACTGGGCATCGATCCTTACTACTTCACGCTGCACGTCACGGTCGACAATGCCGCCACCGGGCATGCCCACGACGCCGTGGACGCGCTCACGCGCCTGCTCGCCAACGCGCGCGACCCGGCGGCCTTTTACCAGCGCGTGCGCGCCGGCTACCGGCTCAATGAGCTGGGCGCCGGCACCAACGCCATCATCGCCGCCTTTGACCTTGAAGCTGAATTGGTGCGCATATTGGGCGACAAGGCCACTGTCGGCCAGGACATGCATGGCGACTACTGCCGCGTGGCCGGCAAGACCATCAACACTTGGCTGGCCGACTCCGCGCAAATCCCCACTCTGCTGCGCGCCTTTGAAAGCACCGGCTGGATCAAGCGCGGCGCGCCGGCCGCCGAGAGCCGTTTCTGGCGTCTGATTCAGGGCGAACGCGCTGAAATGTTCGGCGTTTTCTCGCCCTACGAGCAGCAAGTTCTTTCGGACTGGATCGAAACTGCGGAACAAGCTTCTGCTACGGCGCGCGTCGCCTCGTTTCGCGCGCGCCAGCGCGCGCTCGAGCCGCTGGCCGCGCCAGGCGCCAGATCGCATGCGTCGCACCCGCCGCGCACGCTAATCCGCTATCCGTACGCAGGCCTGTCCGGCGAACACGCCGCCGAAAGCGACCAGCTGCGCAGCCTCGAACGGGCCGTGGCCATGGCGAGCACCAAGGCCGACGCCATGGCCCTGCTGATCGAACAGATGTCGCCGGCGCGACACCACAGCGCGGCCGGGCTGATGGCAACCCGCATGTTCGCCAGGCTGCTGGCGTGAGGAAACGAGCTGCATGAGGATGCAGACGATCGAACGGCGCGTCCTGCGCGGCCCTAACCTTTTTTCGCGCAGGCAGTGCGTGCAACCTGGACGGCATTGACACGCAGGGCGAGCTGGCAAGAGCCTTTGCCGTACTCGCGCGCGCCGCCTCCGACGCCGTCGTGCTCAACGCCGACGACCACCGCTGCGTGGCAATAGACCATCGTATATCGGGGCCGATGTCGAGCGCATTTACTTTTCGATGAACCCTGAAAACCCGATTTTGCTGCGCCACCTCGAACAACGCGGCCGCGCCGCCTATTTCCAGGACAAGGCGCTGGTGCTGGCCGACGGCGCGCGCCGGATCGCCCTTACGCTTTTACAGTACGCGGGCCAAAGGGTCGCAACGCATCGGTGAGCGCGGCCACGTCGCCCACCGGAACAAGCGTCAGATTCGCTTGCGGCGGCAAGCCACAGGCGCTCGTCGCAATCACGGCAATCCCGCTGGCCAACGCCTGCAGCAGCAATCCCGGACGGCTTGCAATCCAGGCCGGCAAGACCATCACCGCAACGTCGTCAAGGCCGCGCGCGTCGTCCGACCGCTCGACTGCCACGCCATCCCAGAAGCCGGGCGCTTCGAGCACGGGCCCCATGAGCGTAAGCGTGAGCCCCAGTTCGCGCGCGGCGGCGCGCAGTTCATAGGCGCCCTTGCGCCCCAATGTCGCTGCGGGATACGCGATTTTTGTTCCCTTGCGCGGCGCGCACGCTGCCGCCGGCGCCCACTCGAGCAAACGCGCATTGGCAAACAGCGCTGCCACCTGCGCATGCGGCGTAACGACGGTCCTGGCGCGCGCCAACGCCAGCCGCTCTAGCTCCGCCAGTCCTGCCGGCGCCCGGAAGTCCGCCAGCGTTTTGCTGTGCGGATGGCGCCCGTACGCCTCGTCGAGCACCGCTTGCAACTGCACCATGGGCAGGCCGGTCATCAGCACGTCGAAGCTGCGGCCCTGCAGCGCGCCAAGCTGCCACACGTAGGGCAGCAGTTCCTGGGTCACCACGACATGCTCGTCCATGTAACCGAGCGTCTTGACGTAAGCCTTCGCCAGCCGGCGCCTGAAGCGGTGCGCGCTGGCCTGGCGTGCCGCACCCTGGGTGGCGAGCCGGCGCGAAGCAAACGCGCGCCACAAGACCAGCAGCGGGAACGTTGCTACCCTGGCGAAGCCCTCGGTAGACCAGCCATACTGCGCCTTGCCGCGCGCGCGTCCATCGACCGGCAGCATCAGGCAGTCGCCAGGCAGACGCGTGGCCGCGATCCAGGCGTCGAACTCGGGCCACAGTGCATCGACCATAAAGACCGAGCGCAAAGCTAGAGTGGCTGGTGCATTCACCCGCCGAAAGCACGCGCTCTCGCCGCAACTGTGGCAGCTGCGCGCGGATGCGGCCGCGCCCTTGGCGAAAACAATGGTTGACGTTGCCGCTGCCCGCACTGGCGCGCGTGCATGCGCCTTGAAAATGCGCACCTTGAGCCGCCCCGCATCGAGTTCGGCTTCCATCCTGAACGGCTCATCGGCGCTGAAACGCAAGTCGATGTAGTTCCAGAAGACGGTGGCGTCGCGGTTTGCCTGCGCGGCCGAACCGGGGATGACCTGCGAATGCGCATGTCGCTCGACAATCGTCAAGCCCGCATCGAGCGCGGCCTGGTACAGGGCATTGGAGAGCTGGCACAAGCCGCCGCCAATGGCCGCAATGATGCAGCCTTCACGCAGCTCGCGGCCCGGCACGTAGCCGCGCCACCGCCGCGCCCTGCCCACCTGCGCCCAGAAACTGAACAGGCCGCCCGCCGGCACCTGCACGCCATCGATCGAACGCAGGGCCACGCGCAGATTTTCGATCTTGCCCAATACGAGAGCGCGCCGCTCGCTGCCGCCACTGGCGTCCAGCGTTGAAACCGACTCGCTCCACAGGTGTACCAGCGCGCCATGGCTCTCGCGGCCCCGGCCCGCGCGCCAGCGCTTTACATCGCGGTACAGCGCATCGGTCAATGTGCGTTTCAAGCGCAGCAAGCTGGCCTTGACGCCAAATACCGCTGCCTCCACGCGCGTGGGCAGCTGCTCCCGGGTGCTGCTTTGATTGTCCATCCGGCGCACGCAATGTTAGTAAATAAGCTACGCATGCTGACACGCCTGCCCGTCAAACACAATCAAAAGCGACAGAAAATACGCTATTGATAGGTTCGCATGATTGCCATTACAATCACCCGACTGCCGCGCCCTGCCGGCAACGCTCAACTGGATGCCAATGAACGATGAACTGGTTCGTGAAACGACAAGCCTGTGCTCGCGCTGCAAACGCAGCCTAGACGCATCGATCTGGCGCAGCGAAGGCCGCATCGTCATGCGCAAGCGCTGCCCGCAGCACGGCGCCGAAGAAGTCATCGTCTCGCCCCACGCCCAGTGGTACGACGCGATGATGCTCGAGCAGCCCGTCCTCACCCCGCCCGAGAATGCGCGCCCGGTCAGCCAGGGCTGCCCGTTCGACTGCGGCCCGTGCACGGCCCACGAGCAGCAGGTCCTGCTGCCGATCGTGCCGATCACGTCGGCCTGCAACCTGGACTGCCCGATCTGCTACACCCACAACAAGAACGACGGCGCCTTCCACATGTCGCAAGCGGAGCTGCGCGCCATCCTTGGCCACATCCGCCGCGCCGATCCCGACAACCGCATGATCAACCTGACCGGCGGCGAGCCCACCCAGCACCCGGACTTTGAACGGCTGGTCGAACTGTGCCGCGAAGAGGGCGTCAACCGCATCACCGTTTCCACCCATGGCCTGCGCTTCCTGAAGGATGAATGGCTGCTCGAAAAGCTCGCCGCCCTTGAGGCGCGCATCGTGCTCTCCTTCGACTCCTTCACGCCCGGCACCAACGTCGAAATGTTGGGTGGTAATTTTTACCAGGCCAAGATGCGCGTCCTGGCGCTGCTTGAAAAACACGCAGTCGACACCACGCTGCTGCCGGTCCTCTCGCGCGGCAGCAACGACCACGAAGTGGGCGCCTTCGTCAAACTCGGGCTCGAAAAAGACTTCATCCGCAGCGTCGAACTGCACACCATGACCTTCACCGGCCAGGGCGGATCGCAGTTCAACCGGCGCGGCCGCTACACCACCTACGACGTGCTGGCCGACCTGGAACAGCAGACCGACGGCGCCCTCAGAATCACCGACTTCGTGCCCTCGCCTGCCGCGCACCCGATGTGCTACCTCGTCACCTACATGCTGCGCCTGGATGACGGGCGCTGGCTGCCCTTCACCCGCTTCATGGAGCGCTCCGACCTGCGCGAGCTGCTGACCGGCAGCCTGTACCTGGCGCCGACGCCGGCCGTTGAGCTGCGCCTGCAAGACGTGATCACGCGCCTGTGGACGGGCGAAATCGCCTGCGACGACAGCCAGATCGTGCTGGCCACGCTCAAGGGCCTGCTGGCGCGCATGTTCGCGCCCGGCTTGAGTACGGAGCAGCGCACGCGCATCGGCGAACAAAGCTCAAAGGCGATCTACGTTCACTCGCACATGGATGAAGAGACCTTCGACACCGACCGGATCCGCCAGTGCTGCGTGGGCATCCGCGAGCCGGACGGCAGCAACATCCCTTCCTGCGCCTACAATATTCTGTACCGCGACCGCGACACGCGCTTCAACGTCGCTCCCGGCGCCGCGCTCGACACGCTGGGCGGCGGCCGTCTGGTCGCCACGCTCGGCAGCGGGCGCCTGGTCCGCACTTAAGGTTGTCGCCAACGCGCGCTGGACAAAGGCCGATGGAGAAAAAAACCGTTGTTGAAGCGCGTGACGGCGGCAACTTGACCGGCCCCGGGCAGTAGGTCGGAAAAGCGCGCAGCGCGCATTCCGACAAGCGCCGTCGACGGCTCCTGCAGGGCAGCCATTTCCGGCGCACCCGTCGCGCTGCCCGCAGCGCCTTTCAGGCCGCCTTGCGCGACAGGCGGTTCCAGACCAGGAAGGCGGCGCCAGTTTGCAGCAGCATCTGCACCGCATTCGCCGCGAGCAGCGGCAAGGTGCCCGGCACATTGAGCGAAGCCCAGTGCTTGAATGCAGAATTCACATTCATGGCGGCCGGCGTAAAGGCGAGCGTGGAGCCGATCACCACCGCATAAATGGCATACGTCAGCATCAGGGCACGTCTGGGTAGCGGCGCCGCCCGGCACGCCATGGCCCCAAACAGCGGCGAGAGCGCATGCAGCAAAAACGACATCAGCGACGTCTCGCCGCCCGTCCCCAGGTAAAACAGATACGCCGGCAAGGCCACGGCAAGATGAAACAGAAATCCCGCCGCGATCATCAGGGGCACGTCGACAAGCAGCCCGATGGCCAGCACCGCGCTGGTCACATGACTAAGCCATAGCAGTTCGGCTGCCAGCCCGGCTTGCGTCTTCTGAAACACCAGCAGCAGGTAAAGCGCCAGCAAAATAACGCCGCTTATCCGCTTCATCCCAGCCCCCCGGTCAGCGGAAACTGGGCCCCATTCAAATACGTGTTCTCAAGCGCCAGCCAGCGCAACGCGCGCGCCGCTTCCACGCAGGTGCCGGTGCGGCCCAGCGCCGAATAGCGCCGGTACGAGTCGCGCAGCGCCGGGTCCAGCGCCACCGAAATGCCGCCATCGAGCACGCCCACCACGGCCAGGTTGACCAGGATGCCTTTCGGCCCCAGCTCCTTGGCCAGCGCCAGCGTCAGCCCCCACATGGCCGCCTGGCTGGCCGCATAGTGGGCGGGCGCGGGGACCGGATGCAGGCCGTCGATGGCCGCCACCAGCACCAGCGCGCCGCGCAGGCCGCGGCGCTCCATCTGCTGCGCGCATAACAAGGCGGCGCGGCCGTGCACGGCGTTGACCGCATCCCAGCTGGCGGCGGTAATGGCCCCCAGCAGCGCCACCGGGGCCACGCCGGCGCAGTGGACAACCACGTCGGGCAAGCGGCCGTCGCGCGCCAGGGCGTCGAACAGCAGGGCGACCGCGTCGGCGTTTTCGAAATCGGCCGCATACGCCGGGTAGTCCAGTTCGCAGCCCAGCGCCGCTGCGGCCTCCTGCTGGCGGTGATAGGTGAACGCCGCCTGCGCGCCGACTGCGCGCAATTCGCGCAGCAGCGCCGCGCCAAGTGCGCCGCTGCCGCCCAAAACAAGTACGCGTGTCATTGAAGGTCCCATAGATAGTCGAGCGCCTCGCCAATGGCGCGCGCGCACGCGGCCAGTTCGGCGTCCGGCGTGGTATACGGTGGCTGCAGACGCAGCACCTGCCACGCGTGGCCGCAAATCTGTGCAATGAAGCCGGCCTTGTAGAGCCGGTGCACAAGCATCATCCCGATGGCCGGTTGCGCGGCCAGTTCCGGCGCGCCCAGGTAATCGAACTGGTAGCACGGATGGTCGGGCGCCTGCAGCGCGATCCCGAGCAGCAAGCCCTTGCCGCGGATCGCGCCGACCAGCGGCGAAGGCGCGACATGCTCGTCGAGCGCGGCGCGCAGCAGATGGCCCTTGCGCGCCACTTCATCGATCATGGCGTCGTCGAGCAGCTCCAGCGCCGCCAACCCCGCCACGCACGCGAGCGAGTTGCCGCCGAAAGTGGAAGCATGCACCTCGGCCAGCGCCAACTGCCCGTACACGCGGTCGAAAATCGGGCGCCGCGTGAGCATCGCCGACAAGGGCATCGCGCCGCCGCCCAGCGCCTTGCCCAGCGTGACCGCGTCCGGCTGGCGCGGCCACGCGCCGCTGTCGAGAAAATGGCCGGTGCGTCCCATGCCGGTCTGGATTTCATCGGCAATGAGCAGGATGCCATCCGGCCCGGTGCCGCCGCACAGTCGTTCCAGGTAAGCCGGATCGGGCACGCGCACGCCCGCCTCGACCTGGATCGGTTCGATGACGATGGCCGCCAGTTGCGGGTCGGCCAGCGCGCGTTCGAGCGCATCCATGTCGCCGGCGGGCAGCGCATCGACTTGCGGCAGGTGCGGCCCAAAAATGTCGCGGTACGGGCCGGCCTGCATCATGGCTACGCTGCCGAAGGTGCAGCCGTGGTAGGCGCCCTTGATGCAGGCAATACGTGGCTTGCCGGTGGCCCCGCGCGCCAGCTTGAGCGCGGCCTCCACCGCCTCGCTGCCGCCGCTGGCGAAAAACGCCGCGTCGTAGCCGCAACGCTGCTCCAGCCTGGCCGCCAGCAGGCCGGCGAACGGGCTGATGCCGGACGGGTAGATCGAGGGCGAGGCGCCCTGCAGGTAAGCAATCAGCGCCGCCTCCACCGCTGGCGAACGGTGCCCGAAAGCCTGCGTCCCCCAGCCGGAGAGCAGGTCGGTATAGGCCATGCCCTCGGCGTCTACCAAACGACCGTCTACAACCTGGTCGAGCAGATAAGGCTCGCCCACCAGTTGCGCGCGCAGCGCCACCAGCGGATTGACGAACGCGCGAAATTCCAGGAAACCCTGGCGCAGCTGCGCGTCCATTACAGGCCTCCGTCAAAGGTCAGGCGCGCGCCGCTCATGAAGCTGTTTTCGTCCGACACCAGCCAGGTCGCAAAGGCGGCGGTTTCCTCCATCGACCCGGGGCGCCCAAGCGGGCAATGCTTGTTGTAGTCTTCACGCCGGTGCAAGGGCGCCTGCTGGCCCAGGCCTGCGGACAGCAAGCCGGCCGACAGGTCGTTGACGGCGATCCCGTAACGCCCCACTTCCTTGGCCAGCGCCCGCGTGAGTCCTTGCAGCCCCGCCTTGGCGGCGGCGTAGTGCACCGGCGCCTCCACGATGCGCTCGCCCGCCACCGAGCCGATGTTCAATATGTGGCCTTTTTTAGCACGCAGCATGGGCCGCAGCGCGGCGCGCGAAAAAATGTACGGGCCCTTCAGGCAAGTGTCGAGTACCGCGTCCCAGTCGTCTTCCTCCAGCAGCGCAATGGGCAGCACCTGCATGATGCCTGCGTTGTTGACCAGCACATCCAGCCCGCCCCAGGCCGCGACGATGGCGTCGACCGCCGCTTTGGCGTGCGCGCTGTCGGTCACCGAGCCCTTGAACACCAGCACCTGCGCGCCCAGTTCAACCAGCATCGCGCGCGTGATGTCGGCCTGCTCGTCGTCAGTTACGTAGGTAAACGCCACGCGCGCGCCGGCGGCGGCAAACGCCAGGCACATTGCGCGCCCCAGGTTGCGCGAGCCGCCCGTCACCAGGCAGCGCTTTCCCGCCAGCCGCAGCGCGGGGGAAGTCGGTTCAGTTGATGTTGATGTTGATGTTGATGTCAATCTCGGTCCTTGATTATTCAGAGCGCATGCGCGTGCTCAGGTCGATCAGCGAGCGCGTCGTGGCGCCGTTACCCAGCGCCTGCGAAAAGCCGCGGCACAAGGTCCAGCAGTCCTGGCAGGTGGCCACTGACGCCAGTCCGCTCATTTTGGCGATGATCGCTGTCAAAGGCTCGTCGCGCACATTGCCGACCACGGAATCGATGCGTTCAATGCACGGCGAGACGTTGCCCAAGTGGTCGATATTGAATGACTGCTCGCCCGCATGGCAGGTTGGCATCGGCCCGCGCTCCACAAACGCGTCCATGCGTTCGAGGTAGTCGCGAAACGTGCGCATATGCGCGTAGCGCTGCCACAAATCCAGCATTTTGGCGCTCAGCGATTCGTCGGGCAATTGGTCGCCATCACTCTTCCCGCGCCGAAAACCGTCGGTCGAGAGCAGCGTCACGCAGTGGCCCACGCCGCGCGCCGCGCTCAACTTCAACAGCGGCTCGACGTCCTCCTGGTTTTCCTTCATCAGGATCGTCATCACGTGCACCTGCGCCCCGCCGTGCGGCGCCTGTGCCTTGAGAATATCGACCGCGCGCCAGGCCTGCTCGAACGCACCTTCCAGGCGGCGCTTGGCGTCGTGCCGGGCCGCGTCGGCAAAGTCGATCGACACGCCGACCTGGGTCACGCCGGCCGCATACAGGGCGCGCGCTTTTTCTTCGGTGACGTAGGTGCCGTTGGTGTACAGCACCGGCGCGTGGTGCTGGCCGAAAGCGCGCACGATCTCGACGATGTCGGGCCGCAGCAATGGTTCGCCGCCCTCAACCGACACCAGGAAGGTGCCGATTTCCGCCAGCTGCGCGGCCACCTTTTGGTAGTCGGCGACCGTCAGTTCAAGCCTGGGCGCCACGCCGTTGGGCCAGAAGCCGCAGAACGAACAGCGCATATTGCAGCGGTTGGTGACCTGGACCAGCACCTGGAACGGCTGCTTGCGCAAAATACCGCCCACAAAGCGCAGGTCGCGACCGGCGCGCGCCATGAAACCCGGTCCCTGGGCACCCTTCAAAATCGCCATTTGTCTCTCCATTGGCTGCCGGCCCTGCGCGTGACGTCGGCCACGATGGGCGCAATGCCGCGGTACTCGTCCAGGATGGCGCCGAGCGTCTCGATCACCATGTCGATTTCTTTAGCGCCGATCGTCAGCGCAGGCTCCAGGCGCAGCACGTTCCAGCGCGACGACGACGGCTGGCACAAGATGCCCGCCTCCAGCATCTTGACCGCGACCCATTGGCCGAACATCCCTTCCGACACCTTGTCGACCAGCGACGGCGCCAGCTTGTCCAGCCACGAGCTGCCGGTCGGCCCGAACTCGATGCCCACCAGCAGACCTCGCCCGCGCACGTCCTTGACCAGCGGATGGCCATGCAGGCGTGCCTTCAACCCGGCCAGCAGTTGCGCGCCGCGTTCGGCGCTGCACGCGACCAGGTTCTCTTCGTCGATCACCTCCAGCGTCTTGAGGGCTGCGGCGCACGCAAAGGCATTGCCCTGGTAGGTAGAGCCATGCAGGTCGAAGCGGTCCGACTTGCCGTACGCCTTGTCGAACCAGGCGCGCGACGTGACCGCCACCGATACCGCCGCAATGCCGCCGGAGAGCGCCTTGGCCAGGCACAGCACATCGGGCACCATGTCTTCGGCCTGGTGCGCGAACAGCGTGCCGGTGCGGCCGAGGCCAGTCTGGATTTCGTCAAGGATCAGCAGTGTGCCGCGCGCCGTACACAGCTCTTGCGCAGCGCGCAGGTAGCCGGGCGGCGCCAGCACCACGCCGCCTTCCGCCTGCAGCGGCTCGAGCACGAATGCCGCCGGTTTGTGCGCCTTGAGCGCCCGGTCGAGCGCAGCCAGGTCGCCAAAAGGCACCCGGTGGCAGCTTGACAGCAGTGGCTCGAACGGCTCGCGCAAGCGCGCCGCGCCCATCACCGACAAGGTGCCCAGGGTGGTGCCGTGAAAGCCGCCGTCGCAATAGACAAAATCCGTGCGGCCGGTGGCGGCGCGCGCCAGCTTCAAGCCCGCTTCGACCGCTTCGGCCCCACTGCTGGCAAACAAGCTTATTTCCAAAGGGGGCGCCAGGCGCCTGGCCAGCGCTTCGGCCAGCGCCGCGGCGCCGGCGGCCGGGCCAGTCAGGCAAAAATGCATGACTTGTTCGTCCAGCAGCTGGTGCAATCGCGCGACCAGCTTGGGATGGTTGTGACCCAGGTTGACGGCGCCAAAGGCTGCCAGGCAGTCAAGATAGCGCCGTCCTTCGCTGTCCCACACCCACACGTCGCTGGCGCGCGTCATCACGCGCCCGTATCCAAGCACGCCGAGCAGCTGGATGAACGAAGGATTGACGTGTTTGGCGTACGCCATGGACACCGGGTGTTCGCTTTGCCTCATGCCGCTCCCAGGCCAAGTTCGGTGCGCAGGCGCGCATCGGTCGACGGCCGCCATATTTTTTGATCGAGCCAGAAGTGATGGCAAAATAGGCCCCAGTAAATGGCCAGGAATACCTGCGCCGACATGCTGCCTGGCGCCGCGCCCAGCGGGGCGCCCCCGCGCGCGACGCTGATGGCCACATACAGCAGCGAGACGCCGAGCATGACTGCATAAACTGTCAGCGGCGTCCTGCCCAAGCCACCCGTACGCCGGCGCTCGGTCGCGATCACGATGCCGATGTACTGCAAGCCGTGCACCGTGCCGCTGACCAGCGTGGCGGCCATGAAGACATGCTCGGGCGTGAGCGGATTGGCCAGCAGCGGCTCGCGCAAGCCGACCACGAACAATGCAAACAGCGTGCTGCCGGCGGCAACCAGCAGGCCGAACATGCCGGGCGCGAGCGCACCGTGGCGGCGCCAGCGCGCAATCAGCCGCGCCGCCCACGCCACCATGGCCAGCGCCAGCAGCGCGCCGGGAATCAGCAGCATTGCCGACGGCAGCGCGTCGATGCCCAGCAATTGGCGGTTGGTCGGGTGCGCAACCAGGAACAGCCCAAAAGCACCCCACAGGACGCCATGCAGCAGCAGCGTGTCGAACCTGCGCTCGGCAGCGTTCACTTGCCCAAGGCGCTGGTAGACAGACATGATGCCATGATGCTGACGCACAGCGTGATGGAACGACCACAGCGCCACGGCGCCCAAAAAAAGCTGAAACGGCTCCGGCCTGCCCGACAGCCACGACACCAGCAGCAAGGTCGGCCCCGGCACGAACCACAGCAGGCTGGTGACCAGCAGGCGCGCGCGCTCACGCCGGAATGGAGCGTCGATATAGGTGCGCCGCCATGTCGCGCACAGGTGCGGGCCTTCTACCAGCCAGATCCAGGCAAACCACAGCGGCAGCACCGTCGCGGGAGCGGCCAGCATCAGCAGGCCGGCGGCCAGCGCCACGACGGCGCTGCCGAAAAAGAAGCAGGCATCGAACAGCGGAGCGCCGATCCAGCGCGCTTCAGGACGGGACACGGTTCCGTTGTTCCTGTTTGCCGACGACCAGGTGAACAAACGTCTGCACCGTGAACAGGCTCAGTATCTGCGCCGGATGCAGGCCGGGCTTGATCCGCGCCGCCGCTTCCGGCATCAGTTCGCGCAGGCGCGCCAGGCCCGCTTCCGAAATCACGCCGCCCGGCGCAAATTCGTCGTCCGACATGTCGCCGCGCGCGGCCCGTTCCAGCTCGCCGCGCGTAATCTGGATATCGTAGGCGCGTTCAAGTTTGAAGACGATGTCGAGAAAGTCGAGCGACTCCGCGCCCAGCCCTTCAATCAGGCTGACCGTCGGCGAGACCGTGGCCACGTCAATCGCCAGCGATTCGGCCACGATGGCGCAAATGGCGTTTTCAATATCCTGCTGCTGTACATCCTTTGTCATTGCGTCGCTTCCTCGGTAAGTTCGTCCTCGTACCAGCGCACTACGCGCCCCAGTGGTTTGCGCGGCTTTTGTGCAGGCGGCTCTCCCGCCGGGTAGCCCAGCGCGATGGCGCCGACCATCTGCCACGGTTCGGCAATGCCGAGCAGCGCGCAGATGCGGTCGCGCGCGATCATCGGCCCGGCCATCCAGCAGCCTCCCAGGCCGCTGGCGTGCGCCTGCAGCAGCAGGTTCATGACGGCGGCGCTGGTCGAGCAAAGTTCGGCCTGCATCGCCCCTGCCGTGTGAAAGGCAGCGGGATCGGCTCCGCCCGAAGCCAGCAGGTTGGCGATCAGGTCCGGGTATTGGCGGTACTGGGGAATGATGATGACGGCGGCGCTCAGTAGCGGTTCGTGGAAAAAGTCGCCGTAGTTGCCAAAGTCTTCTGCATGGTGGCCGCGCTGGATCACCGCCTTCATTTCCTCGGCGCGCACGCGGACCGCTTCCACGATGGCCGCGCGCAGCCGGCTGGAACGCACCACCGCGAACTGCCACGGCTGGCGGTTGGTCGCCGACGGTGCGCTGGTTGCCGCCAGCAGCAATTTTTCCAGCGTTTCGCGCGTGACCGGACGGTCCGAAAACTCGCGCGTGCTGCGCCTGGAGAGCAGCCAGTCCAATGTCGTCTGTTCGTTCATTCTGCCTTGAAGCCTCCGTCGACATTCCACACCTGGGCAGTGACGTAGCTCGCTTCGTCGCTGCATAAAAAGCCCACTACCGCCGCCACCTCGCGCGCGCTTCCGACCCGCTTGAGCAGAATGCGCCTGTTTAGTTCATCAGGCGCAAGCATGCGAATATCGCGCGTCATGTCGGTCTCGATGACGCCTGGCGCCACGGCATTCACGCGCACGCCGCGCGGCGCCAGCTCCACCGCCAGCGCCCGCGTAAATGCTTCGACCGCACCCTTGGAGGCGGCGTAATTGCTCTGGCCGCGGCCGGGCCGCGTGGCAGCGACCGACGACAGGTTGACGATCACGCCGCGCCGGCGCGACACCATGCGCCGGGACGCCTCGCGGCAGCAGTTGACGACGCCGCCAATGTTGACCGCGAAAACAGCGTCGAAGTCGGCCGCTTCGCTCGCGCCCAGCAGCGTGTCGCGCAGCACGCCGGCATTGCAGACCAGGACGTCGAGCTGGCCGAACCTGGCGTCGATCGCGGCGAACATGGCGCCAACCTCGCCGGCGTTGGCCACGTCGGCGCGCAGCAGCAGGCATTCGGCGCCAAGCTCGCGCACCTGGCGCGCAACGTCTTGCGCCGCCGCTTCGTCGCTACGGTAATTGATGACGATGGCAAAGCCCTTGGCCGCCAGGTTGAGCGCAATCGCCGCGCCAATGCCGCGCGAGGCGCCGGTCACGAGCGCGGTTTTTTGCGGGACGCTCATGCCAGCTCCACGCGGATGATGCCGGCCAGGCCGGGCGCGCCGGCGCACAGGCCGATGGCGGAGCGGGCAGTGGTGGCTTCGGCCTGCATCAATGGCCGCAAAGGGCCGCCAGCTGCGCGCTGCAAGCCTGCAATTGGCGGCAGCATCCGGCGCCGCAACAGCTCGGCCAGCGCGATGGTTTGAACAACTGAGGAAGCCGCGCCGATTTGTCCCATGGCGCTCATGATACAACACAGCGCAGCGTCGTCGCCGGTCACTTGGGCCGCCGCCAGGCGCTCTTGCGCATCGTACTCGGGGCGCGCCAGTCCGGCGCCATCGACCACGTCGCCGGGCTGCGCAACGGCACGCACCAGGCGCGCCAGCGTGCCGGCCAGTGCTTCGCCCTTCTCGCCGTCGGCGGCATCTTGCGCCTGCACGCAGGCGATGCATTCGCCTTCGCCGGGGCGTTGCAGCACCAGCGCGGCTGCCGCTTCGCCAGGTACAAAGCCGGCCGCGTTAATATCATACGGCGTAGCAGGGCTGGCCGCGCCGGCCACGCACGCGCCGCGCGCGGCCAGTTCCACCAGCGTTTCCGGTTCGATCAGCGAATCGTAGCCAACCACCAGCGCGACATCGACCGCGCCGGCGGCAAGCGCGCGGATGGCCGCGCCCAGCGCTTGTGCGCCGGCGTTCGCGCCGCCATAGGTTGCCCCTTCACCGCGCGCGCCCAGCTCCTGCGCGGCAATCGCATGAGCGTTGTTGGACAGGTGCTGGAGCATCCAGAACGGATGCAGCAGGTCCAGGCCGCAGTTCCAGGCGTTGGCGCCGCCTACCTCCTGCCGTTCAAAGGCCGGCATCAGGTCGTCCCAGTGGGCGCGCAGCCCGCCGTAGCCGAAAAACAGGCCGACCCGGTCGCTGCCCTTGATGCCCGCGCCGGCCAGCGCCTCGGCCGCCACTGCCACCGCGTGCAGGCCCATGCGGCGCAAGAAGCGCGCGTTGCGCGACGGGGCCACCGACTGAGGCATCGCCGCCGCCAGTTGGCAAATGTAGGCGCTGGCGTCGAAGCGCGCGTTCACGGCTGCCGCGCGCTCGCCCGCCAACAGACGGTCGACGACCTTGCCAACGCTGGAGCCGAGCGGCGTGCGCCACGCCGAGCCAATGATCGCCGCTTTCAGCATGGCCGGCCCAGTATCAAAGACACGTTCTGCCCGCCAAAGCCGAAGGAGTTGCTCAGCACCGCGTCGACGCGTGCCTCGCGCGGCGCTTCACCGATCACCAGCACGTCGCAGGCGGCGTCTTTCTGAAGATGGTTGGCGGTGCCCGGCAACAAACCGCGCTCGAACGCCAGCAGGCAGGACGCCGCTTCGATTGCCCCCGACGCCGCCATCAGATGTCCTATCGCACCCTTGATGGAACTGACGGGGAGGATGTCGGCGTGCGCACCGAACACGGCGCGAATGGCGCGCGCCTCTGCCGCGTCGTTGAGCGGCGTGCCGGTGCCATGGGCGTTGATGTAGCCAAGCGCCGACGGGTCAAGCTGGGCGCGCGCCAGCGCCAGCTGCATGGCGCGCTGCGCGGCGGCGCCGTCGAGCCGCGGCGCCGTGACCCGGTACGCATCCTGCGTGCTGCCGTAGCCGAGCACGCGCGCCAGCACGCGGGCGCCGCGGCGCGCGGCACGTTCCTCGGACTCCATGACGAACATCGCCGCGCCTTCGCCGATGACCAGACCGTCGCGGCGGCGATCGAAGGGCCGGCATGCATCGGCCGCGGCGCGCGGCGACGGCGCGCCAAGGCGCGACATGCCGCCCATCCCGAACGGGTTGACCATCGAATCGGCACCACCGCACAGAACGACGCTGGCGGCGCCGCGTTCGATCAGCGAAGCCGCGTGCGCCAGCGCCAGCGTGCCTGCAGCGCAGGCCGAGGCGTTGACGATGACGGGGCCGTCAAGCACCAGAAAGTCGGCGACGATGCGCGAACCGAGGTCAACGTCGGAACGAAAGCGAAGCGCCGCGCGACGGTCCCCCGCTTCTTCCCGCCAGTCGATACACCCGTCGTGAAAATAGGGCGCAAAGTCGTCCATGAAGCCTTGCTCCAATCCCAGCGCCATCACCAGCGATGCTTCGCGCTCACCCGCGCCGCAACCGGCCATGCGCCACGCTTCGACTGCAGCCAGCAGGCCAAAGGCGCACTTGCGGTCGCGCCAGGCGCCGGCCAGGTGATACTGGTCCAGCAGCGATCTTTGCGCACCGGTGTGCGCATGCAGCCAGTCCGGGCCGATGGCGTTCACGTCCACCTCGCACGCGACTTTGGTTTCAAACGCGCTCGCATCGAATGAGCGGATCGGTGCGATGCGGCTGCCCCCTTGCGCCAGGCCGCTGAACAACTTGTCCAGTCCCACGCCAAATGCGCAGACCGCACCGGCGCCGGTGATGACCGCACGCGTCATGCCATGCGCCCCATCACGGCCAGGCCGATGCCCCCGTCGATGCCCGCATTGAGCACGAACGCGCGCCGCCAGTGCCCTTGCCGCAGCAGGTCGAGCGCCGCGCACCATGCGAGCGAAGGCGCGGCGGCCAGCGCGTCGCCCAGAAAAATGCTGGCGTCAACAACCGTGGCGCGCGTGCCGTGCAGCGCGCCATACAGTCGATCGCGCGCGCCGTTCCCCCACGGCGCCAGCACGATTAAATCGTCGCTGCCGGCATCGGCCAGCTCTTCGCCGGTCAGCTTGAGCGGCGCCTTGGCGTAGGCGCGGACGCTATGGAAAGCGGTCTTTTCCAGGCGCGCCAGCGCACCGTCGGCGCTGGCGGACAAAGCCAGCACGCCGGCCCCTTCGCCGGGAATAAAGCCCTTGGCCGGATAGCCGTCGCGCACCAGTTGCGCCCACGTGACGGGGTGCATGGCCGAGTCGGCGCCACCGGCCAGCGCGCGAGCGCATTCGCCGGCGGCGATATGCCAGCGCGCTTCGGCCAGCGCCGCCACGGTGCCGGTTCCGCGCGAATAAAAGGCGCCGTTGGCGCCGCCCGTGCCGTTCAGGATCGCGCCATGGCACAGCGTGAAGTTGTTCATCAGCTGAAAGGCGAACAAGGGGTTACAGGCAGCCAAGCCGGCGCTGCCGAAGCGCGCTTGCGAAAATTTGCGCTCGGCGATGCTTTCGGCCAGCATGCGGTTCAGTTCATCCATCGCGCAGCCCGACGCGCCGACGCCCAGGTACAGCGCCGTCTCTTCGCATCCGTGCTGCGGCCATGCGGCGTCCAGCAGTGCCAGGCGCAGCGCCACGGCCGCCAGCCGCGCAGGGTGCGACATCAGCTTGCGCGAGCGCGCATCGACATCGATCTGCGCGGGAATGGCCGGCACTTCCGCGCCGATGACGGTGCCATGGGACTCGCCCAGTTGCCGTGACGGGGCAAAGACGGTGGCATCGGCAGGCGCGCAGTCCATGACCGCCTGGCCCAGTTGGCGCCAGTCGAAACCGAGCACGCTGACCGCCGCGGCCCCGCTGATATAGACATCCCTCATGCCATCGTTCATGCGCAGCGCCTCGCCACAATACTGCAGTTGGCGCCGCCAAAGGCAAACGCATTGACCAGCGCTGCGTCCACCGTCTTGCGCAGCGCGCGCCCGAACACGTGGGGCAGCGCGCAGGCCGGATCGGGCTCGCGCAGGTGCGCCGTTGGCAGCACCAGACCGTGGGCAACGGCTGCATGGGCGCACAGGAAGCCGAGCGCACCGGCGCCGGCGATCCAGTGGCCGAGCGCGCCCTTGACCGAACTGACATGGGCGCGCTCGAGGTGCGGCCCCAGCACGCGCTGCAGCGCGAGCGCTTCGACCGCGTCGTTGAGCGGCGTCGAGGTACCGTGCGCCTGTACGTAATCGACCGCATCGATTCCCGCCGATTTGAGTGCGGCGCGCATCGAACGGGCCGCGCCCTCGCCTTCCGGATCAGGCGCGGTCAGGTGATGGGCATCCAGGCTGCGGCCCTCGCCGGCCACTTCGACGCTGGCCGCGCCCTGCTCGCGCGACAGGATCACAATGGCCGCGCCTTCGCCCACGGCAAAGCCGTCGCGCCGCACGTCGAACGGGCAGGACAAGCCGCGCGCGGTGAGCGCGCCGATGCGGCCGAACCCGGCCAGCATCATCGGATCGACGTCGGCGCCGACGCCGCCGCAAATAGCCACGTCGCACACGCCCAGCCGGATCGCGCGCGCCGCCTCGGCAATGGCGCTCGCGCCCGACGCGCAGGCCAGCGAGATCGTCACCGCCGGGCCTTGCGCATCGAATTCGCGCGCCAGCGCCGAAGTGACGGCGGCCGGTGAAATGATGGAGGCGTCGAACTGCGCCGCCAGGGGTGCGGCGTTGGCGCCAAATTGCCGATGGTCGAAGCGCGCGCCGCCGCCTGCGGCGCGGGTCAGGCCGAGCAAGGTGGCAAATGGCGCGCGCCCGGATTCGGCGCCCAGGAAAATGCCCGTGCGCTGCGGCGGCGGCGCGTTTTCATGGAACCCGGCGTCAGTCCAGGCTTCGCGCGCGGCAACCCGCGCCAGCGCCAGGCGCCGGTCGCCCGTATGGACAAAGCCGTCGATGGCCGCCGCCACGGTCGAGGGGAAATTGGTGACGTCGAACGCGCGCACTGGCCCCACCGCAGCGCGGCCGTCGGCCAGGGCGCCGAGCGAGGCCGGCCAGCTTGCGCCAAGCGCCGTGATGGCGCCCACGCCGCGCACAAACACGCGCGCTGCGCTCATGGCTCTTCGGCCGAGCCGGTGAGCCACACATTGAGTACTTCGCGCCGCCGCGCCAGCAGCGTGGGGTTGGTGACCTTGGCAAAGGCAAACGCCAGCTCGGCCTCGGCCACCAGCTTGCCGTCTACCCGCGCCAGCGCGCGCACCTGGCCGCCGTCTTCATGCACCACGATGCCCAGGCATTCGAGCTCCATCTTGTCGCCGGCGCGCACCTGGTGGCGGAACTTGGCCCGGTCCACGGTCACCAAGAGGGCATGCAAGTCGTGCCGCCCGCGCTCGCGCATGCTGGCCTCGACCAGCACGCCGCCAAGCTGCGCCATCGATTCGATGATCATCGCGCCGGGCATGACCGGGTGGCCGGGAAAGTGGTCGGCGAATATATCATCTGACAGCGACACGCACTTGACTCCCGATGCCATGTGGGGCGGCTTGAGCGCCGTGATTTTGTCGAGAAGTATGTACCGCATCGGCGCCGCCCTTGTGCCCAGGTTGAATTGCTAATCTCACTAATATGATGCAATTCAGGTTAGGATATCCTAAAGTCAACACTTTATACCAGCAGATCATTGTCGAAAGGTTCAGATGGAATGCACAAGCTGTGACACGAGTCCCGTCCGCAAGGACCGTACCCACACTTTTTTCATGCACGAGATGGCCATCTGCGCCGGCTGCAGCACGCCAATCGAAGCGCGCGTGGTGCTGCGCGACGAACAGGTGGTCAAGCTGATTCACTGCGCCCAGTGCGGCCGGTCCGAGCAGCTTGTGTCCACCGATGCCAAGGCCTACGTGGCGAGTTTTCTGGCGCGTGGCGAGGTCCCGCCCGGCCACGAGGGCGACCACGTCTTCAAGCACACCACCTCGACCTGCCCCGGATGCCTGGCGCTGCTGCCGGCCGACGTGGTGATCCGCGACGGCAAGGTCTACTTCCTGAAGAACTGCGCCACCTGCGGGCCGTCCGAAGCGCTGGTGTCCGAAGACGCAAAATACTACGTGGACGCCTATTCGTTCGCGCGCGCCGGCGCCGAGCCGCTGGTGTTTTCAACCGAAGCTGACCAGGGCTGCCCGACCGACTGCGGCACCTGCGGCGACCATGAACAGCACACCTGCCTGCCGATCATCGAAATTACCGACTACTGCAACCTGGAGTGCCCGGTCTGCATCGTCAACAATACCAACGCCAACCACCTGTCGAACGAATCGTTCGCGCGCATGATCGACACGCTCGTAAAAAATGAAGGCCAGGTCGAGTCGATCGCCTTGTCCGGCGGCGAGCCAACCAGCCACCCGCGCCTGATGGAGCTGGTCGCGATTGCCACGCGCGAGGAAATCGGGCGCATCGTCATCATCACCAACGGCTTGCGGCTGGGGCGCGACCGCGCCTTTGCCGAAAAAATCAAGGCCAGCGGCGCCTACGTCGCGCTGCAGTTCGACGGCTTTACCGCCGACACGCACGAAAAGATCCGCGGGCGCGACCTGTGCGACGAAAAGAGCGCCGCGCTCAAGATGCTCAAGGAACTCGACATTCCGACCCAGATCATTTTCGTGGCCGCGCGCGGCGTCAACGAACACCAGATCGGCCAGGTGGTGGAAATGTTCCTGAAAGAAGACCACATGCTGTCGCTGAACTTCCAGCCGGTGGCCTTTACGGGCGCCGGCGGTGGCCAGTTCGCGCACGACCCGATGGACCGCCTGACCATTCCCGGCGTGATCAAGCGCATCGAAGAGCAGACCGGCGGCGCCCTGCTGGCGAGCGACTTTGCGCCCCTGCCCTGCTCGCACCCGCAGTGCGTCTCGCTCACCTACCTGCTGCGCATGAACGACGGCAGCCATATTCCCTTCGGCCGCTTTGTGGACTTTCGCACCCACGGCACCTTGCTGCGCTCGTCGGCCACGCTGGGCGCCTCGCCCGAAATCCACGACGCCATGAGCGACGTGGTGCATGACGTCTTTGCCCGCCAGGATGAGATAGAACGCTCGGGCGAGATCCTTGGTGCGCTGCGGCGCGCAATCGACGTCATGTTCCCCAACCGGCCGGTGAGCGCCAAGGAAGCGATCCATTTGGGCGAAAAACAGGCCAAGTCGATCTTTTTGCATCATTACATGGACCGCCACGATTTCGACCTCGAACGCCTGCGCAAGTGCTGCCACCATTATCCGCAGGTCGACGGCAGGATCATGCCGGCCTGCGGCTTCAATATGTTCCACCGGGGCGCGGCCAAGGGGCCGGAGACGGAACTGGCGGCCTGGGGCAAAAAGCCATGGACTACGGACGCGCCGGCGCAGATCATCCAGTTTCACCGTACTGACACGCGCCAGGCCTTGACCGGCATCGGCGTGAACGAGACGCCCGCGCGCGCGCCGCATTCGATCGGCCTTGGCGGCGCCAAGCCGGTGGTGCTCACGGACAAGCTGAAATAATGGGCATCCTCGACAACCGTACCGCACTGGTCACCGGCGGCTCGCGCGGGCTTGGGCGCGCGCTCTGCTTTGCCCTGGCGCGCGAAGGCGCCAACGTGGCGTTCAACTATTCGCGCTCAAGCGCCGAAGCGGCCCTGGTGCTGGAACAGCTCAAGGAAATCGGCGTCAAGGCATGGGCGTTCCAGGTCTCGGTGCTGGACAAGGCGGGCCTGCACGCGATGGTGCGCACGATTGAAAAGGAAGCGGGCGCGATCGATATCCTGATCAACAACGCCGGCATCGGCCAGGTGGTGCCGCTGGCACTGATGGAGGAGGAAGACTGGGACCGCATGATGAACACCAACGTCAAGGGCGCCTTTCTGACGACCCAGGCAGTGCTGCGCGGGATGATCCACCAGAAGCGCGGACGCATCCTCAATATCAGTTCGCTCGCCGGGGTTAAAATGATGCAGGCGCCGGTGCATTACAGCGCGGCTAAGGCGGCGCTGAAAGGCATGACGGAAGCGCTGGCCAAGGAAGTGGGCCGTTACGGCATCACCGTCAATTGCCTGGCGCCGGGCGTGCTGGACGAAGGCGTGAGCAGCAATGTGCCGGTCGTCAAGCAGCAGGAATACCTGCGCCATTGCGCGCTGGGCCGGCTGGGTACGGTCGAGGAAGTGGCCGAAGCGGCTGCATTTTTTGTATCGGATAAAAACAGTTACATGAGCGGCGCCACCGTGGTGATCGACGGCGCCGTCTGACAAGGAGCATTCCATGACCAAGATTTTCTTATGCATGCGCGCGGCACTGGTGGCCGCGGCCCTGCTGGCCGGCGCGCAGGCAGGCGCCCAGGCGCCCAAGGCGGGCGACGCCTGCTATAAGCGGGTCTTCGACAAGACCGCCAGCACCGGCCGCTGGCGCGTGATGGAGTGCGTCAAGAATACCAACTTGTATTTTCAGGTTGAATTTCGCGACAGCGAGCTGCACGAATTTTCATCCATGGTCAAGTTTGCCGGCGACGGCATGGGCGACGACAACAATAACTACACCGTGGTCGGGGGCGACAGCCTGGCGATCGACATCATGTCCGAGCGCGGCGGCCACGTGATTTTCCTGCATCCGGTAAGCGCGGCCAAGGAGCTCTCCAGCGTGGACGTGGCATACATGAATCCGGATGAAGGCGGCAAATTCAACCTCAAAAAGAGCGGCAATACGCTCCGCTTGACCACCAATGAGAACGACATCGCGATCGCCATCGGCCCCGATGGACGCCTTAAAAACGTGACCAGGCCCGCTCCGCAGAAATAGCGCCAGGGACAGGAAATCGACAAAAGTGCTACCCTGTTCGTGATCCATTTTCCACCTACCCGAGGAATGACATGAACGTATTGATGGTACTGACTTCCCACGACCAGCTGGGCGACACCGGGCACAAGACCGGCTTCTGGCTGGAAGAATTCGCCGCGCCGTATTACGTGTTCAAGGACGCGGGCGCCAGCGTCACGCTGGCCTCGCCCGCCGGCGGGCAGCCCCCGCTGGACCCGAAAAGCGATGCGCCCGAGTCGCAGACCGCCGCCACCGCGCGCTTCAAGTCCGACCCTGCCGCGCAGGGCGCGCTGGCGTCCACCGAGCGGCTCGACAAGATGGCCGTTGGCGCCTTCGACGCCGTGTTTTATCCGGGCGGCCACGGGCCGCTGTGGGACCTGGCCAACGACGCCGCGTCCATTGGCCTGATCGAAGCGACTTTCGCGTCCGGCAAACCGCTGGCCCTGGTGTGCCACGCGCCGGGCGTGCTGCGCTATGCCAAGGGCGTCGCGGGCAAGTACCTGGTGAGCGATAAAAAAGTGACCGGTTTCACCAACACCGAAGAAGAAGCGGTCGGGCTCACCAAGGTCGTACCGTTCCTGGTCGAGGATATGCTCAAGGAAAACGGCGGCTTGTATTCCAAGGGACCGGACTGGCAATCGTACGTGCTCACCGACGGCAACCTGGTCACCGGCCAGAATCCCGCATCGTCCGAAGAAGCGGCCAAGGCGGTGCTGACGCTGCTGGCCAAGGCCACGCTGTAAAAGTCGCCATGGGGCCGGTGCGCGTACAATGCGCGCACCGGTCGCTACCTGGAGACACCAATGAGTTTGAAAATATCCCGGATCCTGCACGCCGGTTACGTCTTCGAATGCGACGGCGCGCAGATCGCCTTCGACACCATCTTTGAAAACCCCTTCAGCCGCAATTGCCACGCCTTTCCCGACGTGCGCTTCGACCAGGCGCTGATCGAACAGCTCAAGTTCGACGCCGTCTTCATCTCGCATTTTCATGACGACCACTGCTCGCTCGAAAGCCTCGCCTTGCTGGACCGGGCAACGCCCCTGTACATCTACTGCCTGTACGAGGAACTGTTCGCCATGGTGCGCCAGCTGGGCTTTTCCAGCGTCCATGCGCTGGCGATCGATACGCCCGTCACCGTCGGCCCGTTCGAGGTCATCGCGCGCGTGGCGCTCGACGCCGAAGTCGACTCCATGTTTCAGGTCAAGGCTGGCGGCCTGAATGTGCTCAACGTCGTCGATTCCTGGATCGACCCCGAGGCACTGCCCGAACTGGCGCGCCAGGGGCCGTGGGACATGGTGCTGTGGCCATTCCAGACCATGCGCGAGCTGGAAGTGCTCTCGCCCTCCAGGGCGGCGCCCGCCGCGCCGCAACTGCCGCCCGACTGGATCGACCAGTTGAAGGTACTGGCGCCGCGCTACGTGGTGCCAAGTTCCTGCCAGTTCCTGCAGGAGCCGTGGTCCTGGTACAACCATGCCTTTTTCCCGATTACCTACCTGCAGTTCCAGCACGAGATTGAAGCCGCGCTGCCGAGAACAAAGGTGGTGCGCCTCAATCCGTCGGTGTCGGTACTGCTCGACGCGACGTCGCTGCGCCCAAGCAAACCGCTGCCCTGGGTGCTGCCGGTCGGCGAGCAGGACGTCGACTATCGCTACCAGGCCGGCACCGCGCCCCCGCCCACGGCCCTCATCGCCACCCGCTTTGCGCCCCTCACGCCCGAACAAAACGCGCGCGTGATCGACTTTTGCCAGGCAGGCCTGCTAGACACATACCGCGCCATGGAACTGCCCGAAGAGAGCTACTTTGAAGCGCCGCGGGTGTGGCGCCTGTCCATCTACGACCATGCGGGCCAGGGTACCGAGTTTCATTACCGGGTCGAAGGCGACACCATCAGCGCACTAAGCGCTATCGCAGAACCGCTGGCGTGGACCACCGAGATCCCGGCTGCAAAACTGTACGCGGCGCTGGAACTGGGCGAATCGCTGACCTCGATGTACATGCGCATCAACGACGTGGTGTTCGAGGCCGCCGTGGAAGCGGACATCGCCAGCGCCGAAATCATCGACGACCCGCTGATCCGCTGCCTGTTCAACGATGTCTTTGGCGCCTACCAGGCCGCCCAGCTGCGCCGCCTACAGCCGTAAGTGCGACGCTGTGCCGGCCCCTGGCGCCGGCCCGGCCACGTACGGCAGGCGCACCGTGAAGGTACTGCCCTCGCCCTGGCCCTGGCTATGGGCCGCAACGCTCCCCTCATGCAGTTGCACCAGGCTGCGCACCAGCGCCAGCCCGATGCCAAGGCCGCCCTGGGCGCGGTCGGCGGTGCGCTCGGCTTGCGCAAACAGCTCGAAGGCATTGGCCGAGAGCGCCGGCGACATGCCGATTCCGTTGTCGGTGACGATGATCTGGACCATCGCCGCGTCCACCTCCATGCGCAGCGTAATGCGCCCGCCGTCCGGCGTGTACTTGGCGGCGTTGTTAAGCAGATTGGTCAGCACCTGCACCAGGCGCTTGTGGTCGCCGAGCACGCACGCCGCCTCAAACGGCAACTGCACGGCCAGCTGATGGCGCCGCGCGTCGATCACCGGTTGCACCTGCTCGAGTGCATCCTCGACGATGCGGCGCGCATCGAGCACCTGCCTGTCGATCAAGACCAGGCCGCGCGTGACGCGCGAGACGTCGAGCAGGTCGTCGACCAGGCTGGTGAGATGCCTGACCTGGCGCGCAATGACGTCGCTGCTCTGCCTGACCCGCTTCGGATCGTTCGCCGTCAGGCGCAGCAGGTCGGCCGCCGCACTGATGGGCGCGAGGGGATTGTGCAATTCGTGCGCCAGCATCGCCAGGAATTCATCCTTGCGGCGGTCCGCTTCGCGCCGCTCCGAGATGTCGCGGTAATGCACCGCCAGGCCGCCGTCGAGCACCGGCAGCAGCCGGATTTCAAGCCACAAGGTGACGCCGTTTGAAAACGCCATCAACTGCTCGGAGGAGTCGGGAACGCGCGTGGCCATCGCTTTGCGGTAGCGCAGCTCGACTTCGGTGCCGATGATCTCCGGCCAGATTTCCCACACCGTGCGGCCCATTACGTCGCTTTCCGTACGCTGGCCCACGCGCAGGCCGACGGCATTCATCTGCCGGAATTTCCAGTCGCTGTCCATGATGGCGAAGCCTTCCGTCATGCTCTGGAAAATATGCTGGCTCTGGTCGCGCTCGGCCTTGAGGCGGGCTTGGGCGCGCGCGTAGCGCATGCCGGTCCAGGTGCGCTCGGCCATCGACCGCGCAAGCGCAATGTCGTCGTCCGTCCATGCGCGCTGCCCTGCCTGGTACAACTCGACCACGGCGAGCACCTGCCCGGCCTGCACAAAGGGCACGCTAAAAGCCTCGGGCGCGGCAATGGCCCCGACTCCGGCCGCGGCGCCAATCTGGCCCGCTTCGCGGAACATGACGCGGTCGGCGTGCAAGGCCTCGCACAGCATCGCGCTGGCCGCTTGCGCTATCTCGTCAGGATCGCCAATCGCCCACACCAGCTCGCCCAGTGCGATCTGGAACGCCTGCCTGCGCTCGACTTCTTCAAGCCTGGCCACTTTTTCGTCCAGCGCCTGCCGGGTGGCAATCTGCTCGCTGACGTTGCGAAAATAGACGGAGAGCCCGATGTCTGCCGGATAGACATGCACTTCATACCAGCGGCGGTGATCGGGATAGAAGGCAGTGAAGGTGCTCGCCTTTTTCTCGCGCGCGGCCGTGTGGTATTGGGTTTCAAATTCGCTGCCGGCCAAGCCCGGGTAGACACTCCAGATTGCACGCCCAAGCAATTGCTCGCGTGAAAACCCCAACACATGCTCGGCTTGAACATTGATGTACGTAAACAGCCATTCCGTATCAAACGCAAAAAACGCGTCCGTGATGCTTTCCAACACGGCGTACGCGGCGCCATCGCGCTCTTGCAAGTTGGAAAAATTGGGATGCACTGTCCAGGTCCTTCAAAACGTCTACCAAGATTCCTAGTGTAAACAGGATTTCCAAAGGGCTACGCACGACAGATAAGGGCGCGCTACAATGCCGCTTTGGCATTCAAGGGTGCACGTGCCTCCACTACCGCAGGGCTTTCTTCTGACCCGCCACTGGCGCGACACGAGCGCCGGCACCGAAGTCGATTTCTGGCTCGCGACCGATGACGGCGCGCGCCTGGTGCGCTTGCCCGTGCAAGCGTCGGTCGCCTTTATCCCCGCCGAACAGCGCGAGCAGGCCGACGCCGTGCTGGGCGACGAACGCGGGTATGAATTGCGCGCGCTGGCGCTGTGCGACTTTCAGCACCGGCCCGTGCTCGGGCTGTACTGCAGCCAGTACCGGGTGCTGCTCAAGCTGGCAAAGCGCCTGCGCGAGCACGGCGTGGATGTGTATGAAGCCGACATCCGCCCGCCCGAGCGCTACCTGATGGAGCGCTTCATCACCGCGCCCGTCTCGTTTGGCGAGGGCGCGCTAAAACCGGCGCCGCTGTACCGCCCGCAGCTCAAACTGGCCTCGCTCGACATCGAAACCACCGCCCACGGCGAGCTATATTCGATCGCGCTGGAAGGCTGCGGCCAGCGCCAGGTCTACATGCTTGGCCCGCCCAACGGCGGCGACGAGGTGCTCGACTTCGACCTTGAATACTGCGCCAGCCGCGCCCTGATGCTCGAACGCCTGAACCAGTGGATGGCGCGGCATGACCCGGACGCCATCATCGGCTGGAACGTGGTCCAGTTCGACCTGCGCGTGCTCAACAAGCACGCCGAACAATATGGCGTGCCGCTGCGCCTAGGCCGCGACGGCAGTGCGATGGAGTGGCGCGAGCACGGCGGCAAGCAGCATTTTTTCGCCGCCGCTGCCGGGCGCCTGATCATCGACGGGATTGAAGCGCTCAAGTCGGCCACGTGGAGCTTTGCCTCCTTTAGCCTGGAGCATGTATCGCAAACGCTGCTGGGCGAAGGCAAGGCGATCGACAACCCCTACCAGCGCATGGCCGAAATCGAGCGCCGCTTTGCCGAAGACAAACCGGCGCTGGCGCGCTACAACCTGAAAGACTGCGAGCTGGTCACGCGCATTTTCGCCAAGACCGAGCTGCTGACCTTTTTGCTGGAACGCGCCAGCGTGACCGGCCTGGCGGCGGACCGCAGCGGCGGCTCGGTGGCCGCCTTCGAGCACCTGTACATGCCCATGATGCACCGCCAGGGCTACGTGGCGCCGAATCTGGGCGACGTGACCGGCGAAGACAGCCCGGGCGGCTTTGTCATGGATTCGCGCGCCGGCCTGTACGACTCGGTGCTGGTGCTCGACTACAAAAGCCTGTACCCGTCGATCATCCGCACCTTCCTGATCGACCCGGTGGGGCTGGTGGCAGGCACGCGCGACGAGGACGAGGACGAGGACGAGGACAATGACGAGGACAACGCGGCCACGGTGCCAGGGTTTCGGGGAGGGCGTTTTTCGCGCCACAAGCACTGCCTGCCGGCGATCGTCACCCAGATCTGGCAAGGGCGCGACGCGGCCAAGCGCGAACAGAACAAGCCGCTGTCGCAGGCGCTCAAGATCATCATGAATGCGTTTTACGGCGTACTCGGTTCCAGCGGCTGCCGCTTTTTCGATCCGCGCCTGGCCTCGTCGATCACGCTGCGCGGCCAGGAGATCATGCACTTGACGCGCAAGCTGATCGAGGACCTGGGCTACCCAGTCATTTACGGCGACACCGATTCCACTTTTGTCTGGCTGCGCCATGCGCACAGCGATGCGCAGGCGGGCGAAATCGGGCGCGCGCTGGTGGGCCACGTGAACCGCTGGTTCGACCAGTACCTGCGCGAGCAATTCAAGCTCGACAACGCGCTCGAACTGCAGTTCGAGACACACTACCGGCGCTTTTTAATGCCGACCATCCGCGGCTCCGAACAAGGCAGCAAGAAGCGCTACGCGGGCCTGGTCACCCGCGCCGACGGCAGCGAGGAAATGGTCTACAAGGGCCTGGAAACGGTGCGCAGCGACTGGACGCCGCTGGCGCAGCAATTCCAGCAGGCGCTGTACCTGCGCATCTTCAAGGGCGAGGCATACCAGGACTACGTGCGCGAGTACGTCCGGCGCACCGCCGCCGGCGAATTCGACGCGCTGCTGGTGTACCGCAAGCGCCTGCGCCGCCCGCTCGGCGACTACGTGCGCAACGTGCCGCCGCATGTGCGCGCCGCGCGCGCGGCCGACGAATTCAACCGCCTGCACGGGCGCGCGCTGCAATACCAGAACGGCGGATGGATCCAGTATGTGATGACGACCGCCGGGCCCGAACCGCTGGAAGCGCGGCGCGCCCCGATCGACTACGAGCACTACCTGACGCGCCAGCTGCAGCCGGTGGCGGACGCGATTTTGCCGTTTGTGCAGGATAACTTCAACGCGCTCACGAGCGCTCAGCAAACCTTGTTCTGAGCGGCTTGGTCGGCGCCGTCAAGCCTTGCGCTCGCCGCGCACGAGCAGCAGGGCCCACGCCGCCAGCATCACCGCGCAGGCGGTAATGGCAAGGTACACCGGATCGGTGGCCAGCGATGGATTTTCAAACACCATGCGCGCGACGTGCGCCCCCGCGAGCAAGGCGAACAGGATACCTGTGGCGATGACGTAGGTGCGCATGGAAAAGCTCCCGTGAGTGCGTTGCCCGTCAGGGAACGGACTAGCGCGTTTCCTTGACGTTGATCGCCACCAGCATCTTGCCGTCGGCACTGACGGTGCAGTTGGCAAGCATGGCCGAGGCCATGCCGATCTCATTTTTCGCCGAAAAATCGATCGCCACGTTCAACTGCCCTTTATCAGCGGGCGTCACGTTGATGGTGCGGTAATCGAGCGTCTTGCGATTGACGGCGCGCGCCTCGATCGTGGCCTTGCAGGTGTCCGTTGCCGCCGCGCGCAGCGGATCGGCCGGCGTCTGCCCCTTGCCGCAAGCCGACAAAACCAAAACAGATAACATCAGCATCATTATTTTCATCGTTTGTCCAATATTTTTTTGCCTAGCGAGAAGTTACCTAGCCTGGATTTTGCATAAAAAAGGGCAAGAATGCCGTAAGTGCTTGATATGATGTGAGTATCTCGAAACACACTAACCAAAACGAACGCCACCTTGCCCGACATGAATTCTACCCCA